>NZ_JBEZNW010000008.1:0-246818 GCF_040653355.1 Streptomyces sp. NPDC047971
CCCCGCCGCGCAATGCGCGGCGGGGCGACGGGGGGTTCCGGGGTCAGCCCACCTTCGGGGTGAAGCCCTGCGCCGCCTCCGAGACCTCCGGCCCGCGGACCGTACGCATGCCGCCGGGGACCGTCTTGTCCGGCTGGAGGATGACCGACTCCCGGGAGGACGGGGCCTTCGGGTCGCTGAAGTCGTGCTTGCCGAAGCCCGCGTCGTAGCTGTTGAGCGTCAGCAGCGCCTTGTCGACGCCCTCACGGGTGAGGTCCTTGGCGTCGCAGGCCTTCTTCAGGGCCTCGCCGAAGACGCTGGCCGCCGTCCATCCGGCGACGATGCCGTTGTCGAGGCTGTCGCTCGGGTACGCGGCCTTGTAGTCGGCGACCAGCTTCTTCGCCGCCGGGGTGTCCGCGCCGATGGGCAGCGACGGGGAGGCGAACCAGTACATCTTCTCCAGCGCGGGACCGGCCTGCGTGCCGAGCAGCTGCGGGGCGAAGGCCGAGTTGTTGCCGATGATCGGCACCAGCAGCTTGGTCGCCGCCGCGACACCGACCAGCGAGGCGGCCTGGCGCGGGCCCGCGCTGATGACGATGCCCTTGACCCCGGCCTGCTTGAGCGCCGCGACCTGCGCCGACATGTCGTTGTCGGTGGGCTTGATCTTCTGCTCGACGACGGTCAGGCCCGCCTTCTCCGCCGCGTACTTCGAGCCGGCCAGGGCGTTCTCGCCGTAGTCGCCCTCGAAGTAGACGTGGCCGAGCTTGTCGCCCGACTTCAGGCCCTTCTCCTTGACCAGGAAGTCGACGGCGTTGATCGTCTCGACGTCGTACGTGGAGCCGAGGACGCGGATGTACGGCGAGCCGAGCAGCGAGGCCGACCACGCCTGCGGCAGCACGAGGCCCTTGTCCTGACCGTCGACGCGCTGCTTCACGGCGGCGACGAACGGGGAGCCGATGAACTGGGTGTAGCCGACCACCTTCGGCTCCAGCTCGGTGTACGCCGACAGCGCCTTCTGCGGGTCGTAGCCGTGGTCACGGACCGTCAGCTCCAACTGGCGGCCGCAGATCCCGCCGGCCGCGTTGACCTGCTTCACGTACAGCTGCTGGGCCTGCGTGACGCTCTTCCCCAGCGTGGCGTACACCCCGGTCATGTCGGTGAGCGCGCCGAGCGCGATGGTCTTGTCGGTGACGCCCGTGCCGGCCTTCACCCCGCCCGCGCCGGTGCCGTTGTCGTCGCCGGTCTTGGCCTTGGAACTGCAGCCGGCGGCGGTCAGCGCGACGAGGGTGGCGAGTGCGGCGGCCGTGGTTCTGGTCGCCTGTCGTCGGTGGGTCATCGTTCCTCCCCAGAGGAGTGCGAGGTCGAGGGTCGTGCGGTTCGCTTGGGTCGCCGGGCGGCCAGCCGGACCAGGCCCCCGGGCAGGAAGAGCACCACCGCGACGACGGCGGCGCCGTAGAGGTAGCGAGCGGCCTCCCCCGGTGCGATCCCGCCCGTCCCGGGGGCGGAGACCAGGGGCAGCGCGTCGCTGTACCGGTTGAGGAGCTGCGGCAGGAGGGAGACGAAGACCCCTCCGACCACCGCGCCGGCGACCGAGCCGAGACCGCCGATGACGATCATGGCCAGGTATTCGAGGGAGAGCAGCATGCCGAAGTACTCCGGCACGGTCCGCTGGAAGACCAGCGCGAGGAGCACGCCCGCCAGACCCGCGTACATGGACGACAGGACGAAGACGGCAGCGCGGTAGCGGGCCACGGGGATGCCCATGACGCCCGCCGCGATCCGGTGGTCCCGGATGGCGTTCATGGCGCGGCCGGGGCGGCCGCGCAGGACCCCGCGGGCGAAGAGGGCGCCCGCGAGGAGGAGGACGAGCCCGAGGTACCAGAGCTTCTCGGCGGCGCCGAACGGCACCTGGGCGACGAGCAGCTCGCTGTCGTCGAAGGTGATCCCGAAGAGGCTGAGAGGTGGCACCGCGCGGCCGTTGAAGCCGCCGGTCAGGTCGTGCGCGTTGAAGAGGACGTGCTGCCCGATGAAGATCAGCGCGAGGGTGGCGATACCGAGGTACGCGCCGCGCAGCCGGCCCGCGATGGGGCTGAAGACGCCGCCCGCGAGTCCGGCGAGGGCGACGGCGAGGACGGCGGCGAGCCAGCCCGGCAGGCCGAACCCGGTGAGGTCGTCCTTCCCGTCGCCGGCGAAGGCGCAGTAGCCGTAGGCGCCGACCGCCAGGAAGAAGGCGTGGCCCATGGAGAGCTGGCCGGTGGCGCCGGTCAGCAGGTTGATGCCGATGGCGCCGATCGCGGCGGCCATGGCGAAGAGCCCGGCCTGGAGCCAGAAGCGGTCCAGGTAGAAGGGGAAGGCGGCGAGGACGAGGCCGGCCGCGGCCCAGCCGTAGACACGGGGGCGGGCGAGCGTGGCGACGCCACGGCGGGGAAGCGCGTCAGACACGGGCCAGCTCCTTCGTGCCGAAGAGTCCGGCGGGGCGGATCAGCAGCACCGCGACCATCACGAGGTACGGGGCGAGGTCGCCGATGCCCCGGCCGAGGAAGGTCAGATCGCCCTGGTAGCCGGTGGCGAGGGACTCGGTGACGCCGACGAGGAGTCCGCCGACGAGGGCGCCGGTGGTGGAGTCGAGGCCGCCGAGGATCGCGGCCGGGAACGCCTTCATCGCGGCGAACGAGGTGCTGCGCTCCAGGCCGGGCGTCGGGAAGACGGTGAGGAAGAGGGCGGCGACGGCGGCGAGTCCGCCGGCCACCGCCCAGGCGCCGAGCGAGACCCGGCCGAGCCGGATCCCCATCAGGGCCGCGGTCTCCTGGTTCTCGGCGGCGGCCCGCATCGCGACCCCCCAGGAGGTGTATCGGAAGGCGAGGAGGAAGGCGGTGATGAGGAGCGCCGCCGCGAGGAAGGCCGCGATCCGGGTCTCGGCGATCGTGACCGGCCCGAAGGTGACGACGGCGTCGCCCCAGGGGTCGCCGAGCGAGAGGATGTCCGTACCGATGCGGCGGGTCAGCTCGGTGGCCAGCAGGATGTCGACGCCGATGGTGACGATGGCGAGGACGCTGTGGTCGGAGCCGCGGTAGCGGCGCATCACGAGGAACTCGACGGCCGCGCCGACCAGGGCCGCGCCACCGATGCCGACGAGCAGCGCCGGCCAGAAGCCGATGTCGTCGTGGAGCACGGCGGTGAAGTAGCCGCCGGCCAGCAGCAACGAGGCGTGGGCGAAGTTGACGACTTCGGTGGCGCGGAAGATCACCACGAAGCCGAGGGCTATGAGGGCGTAGATCGAGCCCAACGAGACGCCGTTGAGCAGGAGTTCGGCGAAGGTGGTCACTCGGCGGTCTCCTCTCCGAGATAGGCGCGGACGACCGCCGGGTCGTTCTGTACGTCGCCGGGGGCGCCGTCGGCGATGCGACGGCCGAAGTCCAGGACGGTGACGGCGTCGGCGAGGCGCATCACCACTCCCATGTCGTGCTCGACGAGGACGATGGAGATCCCGAGGCTGTCCCGGACGCCGGCGATGACGGCGGCGGTCCGGCGCCGCTCGTCGGCGGTCATGCCGGCGACGGGTTCGTCGAGGAGGAGCAGCTTCGGCTCCATGCAGAGGGCGCGGGCCAGCTCGGCCAGCTTCTGCTGCCCGTACGGCAGCGACCCGGCGGGGTGGGCGAGCTGCTTCTCCAGGCCGACGAAGGCCGCGATCTCACGGACCCTGGCGCGGTGGCGGGCGTCCTCGCGGGCGGCGGCGGGCAGCCGGAGCCCGGCGGCCACGAAGCCGGTCCGGGTGAGCCGGTGGCGGCCCAGCATCAGGCTGTCCTCGACGGTGGCGCGGGGCGGCAGCGCCAGGTTCTGGAAGATGCGGGCGACACCGAGGTCGGCGATCTTGTGCGGCGGCAGGGCGGTGAGCTCGTGCTCGCCGAACCGGACACTGCCCGATGTCGCCCGGTAGACCCCGGAGAGCACGTTGAAGCAGGTGGACTTGCCGGCGCCGTTGGGGCCGATGACGGCGTGGACGGTGCCGGGGCGGACGGTGAAGCCGACGGAGTCGAGGGCGGTGAGCCCGGCGAAGCGGACGGTGAGGTCGCGGACGTCGAGGGCGGGGACGGCCACGGCGGGTGTCCGGTCCGCCTCGGCGGACGCCTCGCCGGGAGGCGGCAGCTGGCTCATCGGTTCTCCCCGGGGGACGGCTGCGGACGGCGGGCTGCGGCGCGCGGTGTGCGGCGGACCGGGGGCGGGGCGGGCGACGTCATCGGCCGTCCTCCCAGCGGGCCAGGACCGGGTGGGTGGCCGCGGCGCCCGCCGCGTCGGCGGCGGCGTCCTCGTCCACGACACCGAGGTAGCGGCGGCGGACCTCGTCGGAGGCGGCGAGCTCGGCGGCCGGGCCGGAGAGCGTGACCTCGCCGACCTCCAGGACGTACGCCCGTGAGGCGAGCCGCAGCGCGAGCGCCGCGTTCTGCTCGACGAGCAGCACGGCCGTGCCCTGGGCGTTGATCTCGCGGATGGTGTCGGCGATCCGGGCGGCCATGAGCGGCGCGAGGCCCAGCGAGGGCTCGTCCAGGAGCAGCAGTCCGGGCGAGGCCATCAGCGCGCGGCCGACGGCCAGCATCTGCTGCTCGCCGCCGGAGAGCAGTCCGGCGCGCTGGTGGGCGCGCTCGGCGAGGACGGGGAAGAGTTCGTGGACCCGTTTCAGGGCCGCCGCCTTCGCCGCGCGGTCTCCCGCCGCGCCGAGCGCGCCCGCCCGCAGGTTGTCCTCGACGGTCATCCGGGCGAAGACCTGACGGCCTTCCGGCACCTGGGAGACCCCGGCGGCCACGATCCGGTCGGGCGCGAGCCCGTCGATCGCGCGGCCGCCGAGGCGTACGGTGCCGGAGGTGACGGCTCCGCCGTGGAACGGCAGCGTGCGCGAGATCGCCCGCAGCAGCGTGGACTTGCCCGCGCCGTTGCCGCCGAGGACGGTGACGACGCTGCCCTCCGGCACGGCGAGCGACACCTGCCGCAGAGCGCGTACCGGTCCGTATCCCGCCGACAGGTCCGCCACCTCGAGGGCGAGTGCGGTACCTCCCATGGTTCCCCTTCCGTGGGCCCGTTCAGTGGCGCTCACCCCAACACCGCCCGGGGCGGCGCGTCCACGTGCGGCGGCCGAAACGCTGCCGGTGACCAGCGGGCGCGGCAGTGGGTTGTGCACGCGCACAACACCGCGTGTCAGGGGCCTGTCGGGAAGGGGTACGGGGTGGCATCCTCCGGGCATGGGACGGCGCAGACCGCGGACCGGCGATGACTGGAAGCTGCTGGCGGAGGCGTGTACGGCGCTTCTGGAGCGGCTGCCCGAGCTGGTGGACGAGCATCTGAGGGAGTTGCACGCGTACGAGCCGGCGTACGGCCGGATCGTGCCGTACGACCAGCACTGGCAGGAGGCCCATGAGGCGATGCGGATCGGGATCGAGATGATCTCGGCGCCCCGGGACTCGCCGCGGCGGGATCTGGAGCACGCGGACGAGATGGGGCGGCGGCGCGCCGAGCAGGGGATGCCGGTGGAGCTGCTGGTGCATGCCTACCGGCAGGCCGGGCATCTGGTGTGGGACGCGCTGATCGAGGACGCGTCGTCGTTCCCGCCGAGGCTGGCCGCGTTGACGCAGTCGGCGACGATCGTGTGGTCGGCGGTGGACGCGCAGGCGGACACGGCGTCGGAGGCGTACCGGTCGACGGAGCTGGAGCTGCGGCGCCGCACGGACGAGCAGCTCCAGGCGCTCCTGGACGCCCTGCTTCAGGGGCAGCGGTCGCCGGAGGTGACGTCACGGGCGGCGGCGGGCCTGGACCTGCCGGAGCACGGGCGGTACGCGGTGGTGGTGCTGCGCCATGACCGCCGGGAGGTGCCGGAACCGTTTCACCGGCGGGTGCAGGGGGCCGGGGTGCGGTTCCTGTGGCGGATGGGGGCGGACTGCGAGTTCGGGGTGGTGTCGCTGGCCGAGGGCACGGGTCTGGACGCGCTGTCGGAGCTCCTGGAGGGGCGCTGCCCGGGGCCCGGCGGGATCAGTCCGGTGGTCGCGGGTCTGTCGGAGCTGGGCCGGGCGCGGCGCCTCGCGGAGCTGGCGCTGCGGACGTGTCCGCCCGGTTCCCACCAGGTCGTGCGGCTGGACCGCCGGATGGGCGGGGCGCTGGTGGTGGGTCAGCCGGAGCTGGCGGGGCTGCTGGTCACGGATGTGCTGGGCGGGCTGCTGGAGCTGGATCCGGCGGACCGGGCCGTCCTGCTGGAGACCCTGGACGTCTGGCTGGACTGCGAGGGTTCGGCGGGGCGGGCGGCGGGGCGTCTCTACTGCCACCGGAACACGGTCTTCAACCGGCTGCGCCGCCTGGAACAGCTGACGTCGAGGTCCTTGTCCCGTCCGCGGGACCTGACGGAGATGACCTTGGCCCTGGACGCGTTCCGCCTGACGGCGGCGGGGTGAGGGGCGGGGGTTTCGGGGGCTGGGCCCCTGTGACGACGGCGGCTTCGTCCGTGGCGCCCGACCCGGCGCCGGCTCCGGGGAGTCGGCGTTCGCCGGGTGTCCCGCCCGGGGCGGGGGCGGGAGGCTTCGGCCTCCGGCCCCCGCACCGGCTACGCGAGGAAGTCGCGTGCGATGTTCGCCGCCACCTGCTCCAGGAGCGGGCCCGCGTTCGCGATGCACTTCGCGGTGTCCGGCTCCAGGTCCGTGAGGGGGTAGGCGCGACGGATGCCGGCATTGCCGAGGGTCGCGGGCGCGAGGGCCAGACGGCCGCAGACCGCGACGACCTCCTTGCCGGCCGCCCGGGCCGCCGCCGCGACGCCCGCCGGGGCCTTGCCGTGCAGGGTCTGCTCGTCGAGCGAGCCCTCGCCCGTGATGACGAGCGTGGCCCGCTCCAGGGCCGGGGCGAAGCCCAGGACGTCGAGCATGAGCTCGATGCCGGGGCGGAAGCTCGCGTCGAGGCCGACGAGCGCCCCGTACCCGATACCGCCGGCGCCGCCCGCGCCGGGCGCGACCGCGCACTCCGCGGCCTTGGGGCCGATCGCCTTCTCCAGGACGGTCACGAAGTGCGCGAGCGCCGCGTCCAGGGTCTCGACGTCCTCGGGGGACGCGCCCTTCTGCGGGCCGTACACGGCCGGGGCGCCCTTCGGGCCGGTCAGCGGGTTGTCGACGTCGCTGGCCAGGATCAGGTCCACCGAGGCGAAGCGCGGGTCGAGGCCGGACAGGTCGGCGGAGGCGAGCGATGCCAGCGCCGCTCCCCCCGGGCCCACCGGCGCGCCCTGCGCGTCCAGGAAGACCGCGCCGAGGGCGGCGAGCATGCCCGCGCCGCCGTCCGTCGTCGCGCTGCCGCCGACGCCGAAGACGATCGTCGTCGCGCCCGCGTCCAGCGCGGCGCGCAACAGCTCTCCGGAGCCGTACGTCGTCGACGTGAGGGGCGCGAAGACGCCCGTCGGGAGCAGCTGGAGGCCCGATGCCTCCGCCATCTCCACGACGGCCGTGGTGCCGCGCAGCGCGAACGCCGCCGTCACGGGGTCGCCGACGGGGCCGGTGACCCGGACCTCACGGCGTTCGAAACCGGCCGCCACAGCGGCCGCGACCGTACCGTCGCCGCCGTCCGCAACCGGCAGGGTCTCCACTTCCAGCTCCGGGACGACCCGTCGCAGACCTGCTGTGACCCGCTCCGCGACCTGTACGGCCGTGAGCGAGCCCTTGAACTTGTCGGCCGCGACGAGTACGCGTGCGACCTCAGTTACTGCTCCGTCCGTCACCTTGCATCCCTTGCTTTCGAACGTGCAGTCGCGCCGAGGCGACCCTATCCGGACCCCCCGACCCCGTGCCACCCCCTGATAAGACGATATTCCGCACGATAAGGGTGCTATCCGAGCGCCCGGACGCGTCGGCGCGCGCCGCGACGGGGGATTCGGTACACCGGACGTATGGCGCTCACGCACGACGAACTCGCCGACCGCGTCCTCGGCGGCTGGACGGGACGGATCGCCGGGAACATGCTCGGCAAGCCGGTCGAGCGCGGCGATCACTGGACGCGCGAGCACATCGACCGGTACCTGCGGCTCACGGACGCGCTCCCGCTCACCGACTACCTGCCGCCACCGCCGGAGGACGCCCTGGCCGCGGGGTTCGAGCTGCGGCCCGAGTGGCCGCGGTGCGTGCGCGGGCGGATCGACGGGAGCTGCCGGGACGACGACGTCGACTACTCGATCCTCGGTCTGCACCTCCTGGAGACCCACGGCTTCGGCTTCACCACGGAGCAGGTGGGCGAACTCTGGCTGCTGCGCCTGCCCTATCTGCAGACCTTCACCGCCGAGCGGACCGCCTACCGCAACCTCGCCAACGGTCTGAAGCCGCCGCTCACCGCGACGTACGACAATCCGTACCAGGAGTGGATCGGCGCGCTGATCAGGGCGGACGTCCACGGCTGGACCTGCCCGGGCGACCCCCGCCGGGCCGCCTCCCTGGCCCGGCGGGACGCGGTGCTGTCGCACACCGGCAACGGGGTGTACGGCGCGGTCTGGGCGGCGGCCCTGATCGCCGCCGCCTTCACGGCGCCGGACGCGCGCGGGGCTCTGGAGACGGCGCTGGAGCGGATCCCGGCGAGCAGTCGCCTCGCCCGGACGGTGCGGCACACGATCGCCCTGCACGCGTCGGGAACGGAGTGGTCCGACGCCCTCGACGAACTCGCGGCGGAGACCGCCGGCCTGGGCTGGATCCACACCGTCCCCAACGCGGCGGTGCTGACGGCCGGGCTGCTGTACGGCGGCGGCGACTTCACCACGACCCTCGCCCTGACGGTCCGCGGCGGGCTGGACACCGACTCGAACGGGGCGACGGCGGGCTCGGTGGCCGGGGTGATGTGCGGGGCCGCCGCGATCCCGCCGCAGTGGTCGGAACCGCTGCGGGACCGGGTGCGCAGCGCGGTGTTCGGCTTCGACGGGGTGCGGATCAGCGAGTTGGCCGAGCGGACGCTGCGGCTGGCTACGCTGACGGCATGACGACGACCGACTACACCGCGTACATCGCCACCCTGCCGCGTGTCCTCGCCGGCGCGGCCGCGCTCTTCCGGGACGCGGCGGGACGCGTCCTGATCGTCGAGCCGAACTACCGCGAGGGGTGGGCGCTGCCGGGCGGCACGATCGAGTCCGACGCGGGCGAGACGCCCCGCCAGGCGGCGCGCCGCGAGACGGCCGAGGAGATCGGCCTGGACGTGGAGCTCGGCGCGCTGCTCGTGGTCGACTGGTCGCACGGCCCGGACAGGCCGCCGATCGTGGCGTATCTGTACGACGGCGGGGTGCTGTCGGACGAGGGTTTCGCCGGGATCCGCCTCCAGGAGGAGGAGCTGCTCTCCTGGAAGCTGATCACCCGGGACGAGGTCACCGCCCATCTCCAGGGAAGCCTGGGCCTGCGCGTCCTCGCCGGTCTGGACGTCCTCGCGACCGGCCGGGGCCCGGCGGAGCTGGAGAACGGCCGGGCACCGCGCTGACGGAGCCGCCGCGCCTCGTGGACGGAGCCGCGGGGCCGGGCGCTGCCCTCGGCACCCGGGGCCGCGTGCGGCATCCGAGGGCGCGTGGCGGCACCCGGCTTCGCGACCGTGGGCGGGGCCGCCCGCGGGGCCGTCGCCGCGACCCGGGTCGGGCGCCCGGCAGCCCCCGCCCAGCGGCCGGCGGCCGGCCGAAATCCGTTCGCGGGAGGCGCGCCGGCCTGCCTACGCTCGCGGTATGACCATGGTCGCGATTCTCAGCGGGGCAGGGATCTCCACGGACTCCGGCATCCCGGACTACCGGGGGCCCAACGGGGTGTGGACGCGTGATCCGGAGGCCGAGAAGCTCGCCACGTACGACCACTACATGGCCGACCCGGAGATCCGGCGCCGGGCGTGGCGGATGCGTCTCGACGGGCCGGTGCTGCGCGCCGAGCCGAACGCGGCGCACCGGGCGGTCGCCGCGTTCGAGCGGACCGGGAACGCGCTGCGGGTCATCACGCAGAACGTCGACGGGCTGCACCAGATCGCCGGAGTGCCGGAGCGCAAGGTCCTCGAACTCCATGGTTCGGCGCGGTCGGTGGTCTGCACCGGATGCCACGACCGCTCGTCGATGGCCGGGGCGCTGGAGCGGGTGAAGGCGGGCGAGGACGACCCGAGGTGTCTGCGCTGCGGGGGCGTCCTGAAGTCGGCGACCGTGATGTTCGGTCAGCGCCTCGACCCCGTGGTGCTGGGCGAGGCGATGTCGATCGCGAAGGCGACCGAGGTGTTCATCGCGGTCGGTACGAGCCTCCAGGTCCAGCCGGCGGCCTCCCTCGCGGGGGTCGCCGCCGAGCACGGAGCCCGGCTGATCATCGTGAACGCCGAGCCCACTCGGTACGACGAGCTCGCCGACGAGATCGTCCGCGAGCCGATCGGGACCTCGCTGCCGGCCCTGCTGACCCGTCTCGGTTCCTGACCCGGCTCCTCGCTACCGCGGCAGCCCGGCCACCGCCCATTTCGCCCGCGCGGACAGCGGACCGAGCGCCTTCGCCGTCGGCTTGGCGACCCTCGCCAGGAGGGCTCGCGCGTGCGCCATCGTGGTCTTCGCGAGCTCCGCGTCACCCGCCTCGACGGCGGCGAGCGTCAGCTCCAGGTGCTGTTCCGTGATCAGCCCGGTCACGCGCCGGCGGTGCCATTCGGTGGCGTCGGAGCCGACCGCCGCCCTGGCCCGTTCCAACGCCCGCCCGGCCGCCGCGAGATCCCCCTTGCGGCGCTCCAGGCGGGCGAGGACGTACGCCTCCGTGGCGCGCCCCCGGACCGTGTCCTGGAGCGAGAGGAGGCAGAACTGGGCGCGGGCCGCCTGCGCGTGGTCGCCGAGGCTCTCCAGGGCGCGGCTCAGCGCCCGGAGCCGGTCCTCGTCCGGGCCCGTGTCGTCGAGCATCCGGATCAGGGCGACGCGGGCGTGCTCGACGCGCCCCTGGCGCCGGGCCAGCTCGATCCAGGTGAACTCGCCGTCCTCGGCGGTACCGGCGCGGGCCCACTCCACGGCTCCCGCGCTGTCGGTGACCTCCCCGTGGGTGGCCGCCCGCAGGAGCGGCACGTCCTCGGCCCTGCCGTGCTCCGCGACCAGCGTCGCGGCCAGCCGCCGCTCCCGGTACCAGTCGGTCCGCTCCGCGTTCTCGCGCTCCAGCAGGAAGCGCAGCAGCGGCAGGTCGCCCTCCCTCCGGTCGTGCCGGGCCGCCCACAGCACACCCGCGCGCAGCACCGGGTCGGCGGCCACCTCCTGTCGCCTGCCGAGGTCTCCGGAGCGCAGCCCCTCAAGCGCCTCCCGGCCCGGCGCGAGGACGGTGTCACGCAGGGGCTGCCGGTACGCCTCGTGCAGGTGGTACGCGCGCAACTCGACGGAGTTGAGCAGGAGGTGGTCCGGCTCGGTGCGCCGGGCGGCCGACTCGGACCGGTCGACGAGTTCGGCCAGCGGCCTGCGCGGGAGCCCGAGACCGCTGATCAACCGCGCGCGCAGGGAGTCCAGTTCGGCGGCGAAGCCCTCGTGCGTCTCCTCGTCCGCCGCCCGGATCTCGGCGAGGAGCTCTTCCTCGCCGAGATCGGCGGAGAGGGTCTCGCACCACCAGGGCAGCCGGATCCGCATCTCCAGCGCCTCGCCGACGCTGTCGGCGAAGAGCACGGCGCTGCCCTCGGAGGAGGCGTAGAGCACGGCCGTGCCGCCGCTCAGGAAGTACGTGCCGCCCGTGTCGTCACCGGCGATCGGCTCCAACGACGCGCCGGACGCCAGGTGCACCGCCTCGACGTGGTCGGCCCGCTCCACGTCGAAGTTGAAGGGGAACGCGGCCAGTTCGGCCAGATCGGGGCGGCTGCGCAAGAGGTCCAGGACGCGGTCGGTCATGTGACCGCACCCTAACGGCCCGGGCCGACACCTCCCGCAGGGGTGGTTCAGAACAGCGCGCCCGGCTCCGCGGCACCCGACTCGAAGTCCAGCAGCCGCTGCTTGCGGTCGAGCCCGCCGCCGTATCCGGTGAGGGAGCCGCCCGAGCCGATCACCCGGTGGCAGGGGACGACGATGCCGACGGGGTTCTTGCCGTTGGCGAGGCCGACGGCGCGTGCGGCGCCGGGGCTGCCGAGGGCCTCGGCCAGCTCGCCGTAGGTGCGTGTCTCGCCGTACGGGATCAGGGTCAGCTGCTCCCACACCCGCAGCTGGAACGGTGTGCCGATCAGTTTCAACGGCAGCTCGAACTCGGTCAGTTCACCGGCGAAGTAGGCGTCGAGCTGGCGGATCGCCTCGCCGAAGGGGCGCGGGTCGGGCTCGCCGAAGGTCTCCTCGGCGGGTCGGTGGCGCTGGCCGGTCATGTGGAGCCGGCTGAGGACGCCGTCGACGGCGACCAGGGTCAGGGCGTCGTAGGGGCTGTCGACGACGGTGTGCTGGACGGTGGGCATGGCGTGCGTCTCCTCAGGCGGGGAGGTCGTTGATCGGATGGCTGTCGGTGGCCCAGAGGTACTGGACGGCGTACGCCCGCCAGGGCCGCCACCGCGCGGCGCGGGCGGTCAGCGCGGCCGGGGTGGCGGGCAGGCCGAGGCCCTCGGCGGCGCGTCGGACCCCGAGGTCGCCGGGGAGGAAGGCGTCGGGGTCGCCCAGGGCCCGCATCGCGATGACCTCGGTGGTCCAGGGACCGAAGCCGGGCAGCGCGAGGAGCCGGGCGCGGGCCTCGTCCCAGTCCGTGGCCGGACCGAGGCTCAGGGTGCCCTCGGCGAGGGCCTCGACGAGGGTGAGGAGGGTGGTGCGGCGGCTGCGGGGCAGCGCCAGGGTCTCGGGGTCGAGTCCGGCGAGCGCCTCCGGGGTCGGGAAGAGGTGGGTGAGGCCGCCCTCGGGGTCCTCGACGGGAGCGCCGTGCGCCGCGACGAGCCGGGCCGCGTGGGTGCGGGCGGCGGCCGTGGAGACCTGCTGTCCGAGCACGGCCCGTACGGCGAACTCGGCGGCGTCCACGGTCCGCGGCACACGTCGGCCGGGTGCCCGCCGGACCAGCGGGGCCAGCAGCGGATCCGCGCACAGCTGCTCGTCGACGGCGACCGGGTCGGCGTCGAGGTCGAGCATCCAGCGGCAGCGGCTGATGGCGTGGGTGAGGTCGCGCGGGTCGGTGAGGGAGAGCCGGCAGGCGATGTGGTCGGGCCGGGGCGTGAGGCCGACGATGCCGTGGCCGTGCGGGAGCGTCAGGGTCCGCCGGTAGGCGCCGTCGCGCCATTCCTCCACGCCCGGGACGGCCGTCGCCGCCAGATGACCGAAGAGGTTGGAGGGGTTGAGGGGTGCCCGGTACGGCAGCCGCAGCGCGATCACGCCGGGGGTGCGGGGTGCGTCCGCGGTGCCCCGCGCCCGCGCGGCCCGGGCGCGCAGTTCCCCGGGGGCGAGGGCGAAGACCTCGCGGACGGTGTCGTTGAAGGTGCGGATGGAGGCGAAGCCGGCGGCGAAGGCGATCTCGGCCATGGGCATCGGGGTCGTCTCGATGAGCAGCCGGGCGGTCTGGGCACGCTGGGCGCGGGCCAGGGCGAGCGGTCCCGCGCCCAGCTCGGCGAGGAGCTGGCGTTCGATCTGGCGGGTGGACCAGCCGAGCCGGGCCGCGAGCCCGGGAACGCCCTCGCGGTCCACGACACCGTCCTGGATGAGCCGCATGGCCCGGGCGACGGCGTCGGCCCGGACGTTCCATTCGGGCGAACCGGGGCTGGTGTCGGGGCGGCAGCGTTTGCAGGCCCGGAAGCCGGCGCGCTGGCAGGAGGCGGCGCTGGGGTGGAAGACCATGTTCTCGGCCTTGGGCGGCACCACCGGGCAGCTGGGGCGGCAGTAGATCCGCGTGGTCAGGACGGCGGTGAAGAACACGCCGTCGAAGCGGGCGTCCTTCGAGCGGACCGCCCGTACGCAGCGCTCGGTGTCGGTATGCATGTCTCCAGGATCGGGGATGCCCCGCACGGTCGGCTGGCGAGAAAACGACATGGACGTCCGCTGCGCGGACCGTGCTCCGACTGCCCCACCGCACGCCTCCTCGTGTCGATATCCCGCCCCGGCAGGAGCAGCATGGAAGGGAAACCGAGGAAGTGGACGGGTGACAGACGAATCAGTGACGACAGCCGGACCTCCGAGAAGCACCCCATGAGCGGGCGTCTTGGCCGCCAGCCCAAGGGGCTGGAGCTGCGCAGCGTCGCCGGGCAGGTGTTCGCCCTGCAGGCGATCATCGTCGTGCTCCTGGTGACCGCAGGGACACTGGCCGTCTTCTTCCAGGCCCGGTACGACACGGAGCGTGACGCGCGCAACCGTTCGCTGGCCGCGGCGGAGGCGTTCGCCCACGCGCCGGGTCTCGTCGACTCCCTGCAGGCGCCCGATCCCACCGCCCTGCTGCAGGCGCGGGCCGAGGCCGCCCGGACGGCCTCGGGGCTGGACTTCCTCGCCGTGATGACGCCCGACGGGATCCGCTACACGGACTCCCGCCCGGAGCTGATCGGACAGCGCGCCACCGGCGACATCGCGAGGGCCAGGGCCGGTGAGTCGTTCACGGAGATCTTCACCGGCGAGCCGACGGACGCGGTCCGGGCGATCGTCCCGGTGCGGACGGAGGACGGGGACATCGTCGGTCTGGTGGGGGCGGGTGTCGAGATCCAGAACGTCGGCAACGTGGTGGAGGACCAGCTGCCGCTGCTCTTCGGCACGGCGGCGGGGGCGCTGCTGCTGGCGGTCGGCGGGGCCGCGCTGGTGAGCCGGCGACTGCGCCGGCAGACCCACGGGCTGGGCCCGCTGGAGATGACCCGGATCAACGAGCACCACGAGGCCGTGCTGCACGCGGTGCGCGAGGGTGTGATGATCATCGACGCGGACCGCCGGCTGCTGCTCGCCAACGACGAGGCGCGCCGCCTGCTCGACCTCGGCCCCGAGGCGGAGCAGCGGCATGTGACGGAGCTGGGGCTGGACCCCCGTACCGCCGCGCTGCTCTCCTCCGGGCGGGTCGTGACCGACGAGGTGATTCTGGCGGGCGACCGGCTGCTCGCCGTCAACGTACGCCCCACGGAGCCGTACCGGGGGCGGCCGACGGGGACCGTGATGACCCTGCGGGACTCGACCGAACTCAGCACGGTCTCGGGCCGCGCCGAGGTGGCCCGGGGCCGACTGCAGCTGCTGTACGAGGCGGGGGTGCGGATCGGGACGACGCTGGATGTCGTACGGACCGCGGAGGAGCTGACGGAGGTGGCCGTCCCGCGCTTCGCGGACTTCGTCACCGTGGAGCTGCTGGAGCCGGTGCTGCGCGGCGAGGAGCCGTCGGGGGCGTTCACCGAGATGCGTCGTACGGCGTTGAACGGCACCCGTGCGGAACATCCCTTCCAGCCGGTGGGGGACGTGATCAGGTTCGTCGTGCCGACCACCCCGATGGCGCGGGCGCTCGACGCCGGTCACGCGGTGCTGGTGGGCGACCTGACCACGGCCGACGGCTGGCAGGCCCAGGACCCCGAGGGTGCGACGGACGCCCTCACGTACGGGCTGCACTCGCTCGTGGCCGTGCCGCTGCTGGCCCGGGGCGTCGTCCTGGGTATGGCCAACTTCTGGCGGGCCGAGACGGAGGAGGCGTTCGGGGAGGAGGACCTGACGTTCGCGGAGGAGCTGACCGCGCGGGCCGCGGTCTCGATCGACAACGCTCGCCGGTTCACCCGTGAGCATGCGATGGCGGTGACGCTCCAGCGCAGTCTGCTCCCCCGGGTCCTGCCCGAGCTGTCGGCGGTCGACGTGGCCTACCGCTACCTTCCGGCGAAGGCCGGCGTCGGCGGCGACTGGTTCGACGTGATCCCGCTGCCGGGTGCCCGGGTGGCGCTGGTCGTCGGCGATGTCGTCGGGCACGGTCTGCATGCCGCGGCGTCGATGGGCCGGCTGCGCACGGCGGTGCACAACTTCTCCACCCTGGACCTGCCGCCCGACGAGCTCCTCGGACACCTCGACGAGTTGATCGACCGGATCGACCGGCCCGACACCGGCGAAGGGGAGCAGGAGGGCGACGCCCGTGCGGGCGACCCCGGGGACGAGGAGGACGGGGGCAACGAGCGGATGACCGGCGCCACCTGCCTGTACGTCGTCTACGATCCCGCGAGCGGGCGCTGCACCATGGCCCGGGCGGGGCATCCGGGGCCGGCGCTGGTGCACGTCGACGGCCGGGTCGAGTTCCCCGAGGTGCCCGCCGGGCTGCCGCTGGGCGTGGGCGGGATGCCGTTCGAGGCGACCGAGCTGCAACTGCCGGAGGGAAGCCGGCTGGTGCTGTTCACGGACGGCCTTCTGGAGGGTCGGGACCGGGACTTCGACACGGGGCTCGGGATGATGTGCGGGGCGCTGGCCACGACGGGGCGCAGTCCGGAGCAGGCATGCGCCGACGTCCTGGCCGAGCTGCTCGTACCCGCTCCGGACGACGACATCGTGCTGCTGGTCGCCGACACCCGGCGTCTGGAGGCGGACCGGATCGCGGAGTGGGACGTGCCCGCCGACCCGGCCGAGGTCTCCCGGGTGCGCAACGCGGGCGCCGCGCAGCTGGAGGCCTGGGAACTGGGCTCGCTCGCGTTCACCGCCGAACTCATCCTCAGCGAGCTCATCACGAACGCCATCCGGTACGGCGCCGAGCCCATCCGGGTCCGGCTGCTCCGCGACCGCCGGCTGATCTGCGAGATCTCCGACGGCAGCAGCACCGCCCCGCATCTGCGCTACGCGGCCACCACCGACGAGGGCGGTCGTGGGCTGTTCCTCGTCGCCCAGTTCGCCAAGCGCTGGGGCACCCGCTACACGGATCGCGGCAAGGTCATCTGGGCGGAGCTGCCCCTGAACACCCGCGACGCGGAGCTGCCGGGGATGCCGGCGCCGGACCTCGACGCGCTGGAGGACCTGGCCTGGTGAGCCGGGGCGGCAGCGGCGGGCCGCCGGGACGGTGTCCGGCCGTCACCGCGGGGGCATGGGTCGACCGTCACCGCGGGGCGTGACCCGGCCGTCGGCGCAGGGGCCGGAGCCGCCGTCGGCGCAGGGGCCGGAGCCGCCGTCAGCGCAGGGGCGTACGGGCCAGGAGCACGGCCACGTCGTCCGCCGGGGCGCACGGCAGCAGTTGCGTGAGGATCGCGTCGCAGAGCTGGCTGAGCGGCTGCTCGATGTGCAGCAGCGCCTGGGCGAGCTGGTCCATGCCCTGGTCGAGGTCCCGGTCCCTCGCCTCGATGAGGCCGTCCGTGTACAGCACGAGCAGGCTTCCCGGCGGGAGCCGCAGCTCCTCGGTGCGGAAGTCCTGACCTCCGGTGCCGAGGGGGGTGCCGGGCGGGCCCTCCAGAAAGGTGATCGCGCCGTCCGCCGTGGCCACGGCGGGTGGGGGGTGGCCGGCCCGGGCGATGACGACCCCGCCGGTGGCCGGGTCGTGGACGGCGTAGACACAGGTCGCCATCTCGTCCTCGCCCAGGTCGGCGACGGCCGCGTCGAGGGAGCGCAGCAGTTGGGCGGGCGGCACGCCGTGCCGGGCGAGGGTGCGTACGGCGGTACGGAGCTGTCCCATGACGGCCGCGGCGTGGATGCCGTGCCCCATGACGTCGCCGATGACGAGACCCGTCCGGCCTTCGGGAAGGGCGATGACGTCGAACCAGTCGCCACCCACGTCGTGGTCGCTCGCGGGGAGGTAGCGGCCGGTGAGCTCCAGGCCGTCGACCTTGGGCAGGGCGCTGTTGGTCAGGCTGCGCTGCAGGGTGAGGGCGGCCTCGCGCTGGGTGGTGTACATCCGGGCGTTGTCGATGTTCAGGGCCGCGCGGGCGACGAGTTCGTCGATGAGGACGCAGTCCTGCTCGTCGAAGGGTTCGCGCTCGTTGAGGCGGGTCACGCTGACGGCGCCGAGCACCTTGCCGCGGGCGACGAGCGGGACGATGCGCGCGGAGCCGATGCTGGACGCGAAGTACGCCTTGAGGGGGTCGGTGCGGGGGTCGGGGAAGAGCGCCGGGAGGTCGGAGTGGTAGAGGTTCATCGGCCGGGCGTCGGTGATGACCTGCTCGTACACGGTGCCGAGCGGGATCTGGAAGGTCTGTCCCGGGACGAGCAGGGCGGTGGGCGCGGTCGGGTCGGGGAAGACGGCGGCGAGCCGGCGCAGCAGGCCATGGCTGGAGGCGCCCGCCTCGTCGGGTTCGATGACGCTCTCCAGCATCTGCACGTCGGCGGAGTCGGCGAGCTGCGGCACCAGAAGCTGGACGATCTCCTCGGCGGTCTGGCGCAGGTCGAGGGTGGTGCCGATCCGGGTGCCCGCCTCCGAGAGGAGGGCGAAGCGGCGGCGGGCCCGTTCTGCCTCGACCAGCGCCCGCTGCCCCTCGGTGATGTCGATGAGGGAGGCGATCAGGCCGAGCCGTCGCCCCGATCCGTCGAGGAGGGGGGCGTAGGAGCAGGACCAGGTCCGGTCGTGGTCGGGGTCGGCGGAGGTCCGGCCGGTGCGGCGGACGTCGACGACGGCCTCGCCCCGTTCGAGGACCTGTCGCATGGTCGCTTCCAGGGCGACGGCGTTGACGCCGGGCACCACCTCGGTCAGCCGCTTGCCCAGGTGTTCTTCGGCGGAGGCTCCGTTCATCCGCGCGAGGGCGTCGTTGACCCGGAGGAACCGCAGGTCGGGGCCGAGAGTGGCCAGCCCGATGGGCGATTGGGTGAAGAGGCTCTGGAGGGCGGCGAGCGAGTCCCGCATCCGCAGGACCTCGGAGGTCTCCACGGCGATGAGCATCGCGCCGGGCCGCCCCTGGGGATCGATCTCGGGGACGATCCACATCTCCATGGTGATCTGGTGGCCGTCGCGGTGGCGCACGGGAAGGGTGCCGACGACGGTCTCGCCGGACTGGACACGGCGGGTCAGCTGGTCGGCGAGTTCCCGGTTGGCGTCGGGGACCAGAATGGGTGACGCGGGGCGGCCGAGGACGTCCTCGGGGCGGTGGCCGAGCAGGTCCTGTGCGGCAAGCGACCACTCCACGACGCAGCCGTCCGCGTCCTCCCGCCACAGGGCGATCGGCAGCAGTTCGCGGAGGACACCCGCGTATCCGATGGCCGCCGGTGGCCGTTCCGGCGTCTCGCTCGGCGACTGAAAAGTGTCCAACGCTTCGACCTAACCCCGGGGGGTGGCTTCCTTCCTCATCACCCTATCCGAGCCGTCGGAACGGGGCGCTGTGGCACCACTCCGTACAGTGTGGGTTCCCCTCCAACCGACTCGCCGGTAACTTTGCGCGCGCCCACTCCCCCACTGTCATGGCAGGTGCGAGATGCAGAGCGTGTTACGCGTGGTCCGTGGCCTCCTTCTGGTCGGCGTCCTGCTGGTGCCGGCCCTGCCGGGCGCGGCGGCGCGGGCCGCTCCTCTCCGGCCCGCGGCCGCGGCGGACCGGACGGACACAGCCGCCGCCTGGACCCCGCCGCTGTCCACCCGCGGGCGCCATGTGGTCGACGCCCACGGCAACCGGTTCCGGCTGCGGTCCGGCAACTGGGACGGCGCCCAGGGTTCCTGGAACGGCTCGGGCGACATCGCCGACCCGGCCGGCCACCACGCCGGGCAGCCTTCCCACGGCATCCCCCTCGGCCTGGACCGCACCCCGCTTCCCAGGCTCCTCGCCGACTTCCACGCCCTCGGTCTGAACAGCATCCGGCTCCCCTTCTCCAACGAGATGCTGCGGGCGACGGCCCCCGTGCCGGACGGTGCCGTCGCGGCCAATCCGGCCCTGCGCGGAAAGACCCCGCTCCAGGTCTTCGACGCCGTCGTCGCCGCCCTCACCGCCGACGGCTTCGCCGTCATCCTCAACAACCACACCGTGACGACCCGCTGGTGCTGCGGCGTCGACGGCAACGAGCGCTGGAACAGCAGCGGGCAGTCCACCGCCCGGTGGGCCGACGACTGGGTCTTCATGGCGAAGCGGTACCGGGCCGACCCGCGCGTGGTCGGCGCCGACCTGTACAACGAGGTCCGCCGCGACGTCTGGGACGACCCGAACTGGGGCATGGGCGACAACCACGACTGGCATGCGGCCGCACAGGAGGCCGGCGACCGCATCCTCGCCGAGGCCAACCCGAACCTGCTGATCGTGGTCGAGGGCATCAACTGGCAGGGCATTCCGGTGGACGGCTTCCCGCACGGCCGCCCCACCCTCACCCCGGTCCGCACCCTCTCGCACACCCTGGTGGTGTCGGGCAAGCTCGTCTACTCGGCCCATTTCTACGGCTACACCGGCCCGAACCACAGCGGCGCCACGGGCATCGGCGAGACCAGCGACCCCCGCTACCAGGACCTCGGTCGCGAACGTCTCCGCCAGGTCGTCCACGACCAGGCGCTCTACGTCTCCGCCGAGACCGGTCAGCACTTCACGGCACCGGTGTGGATCAGCGAGTTCGGCATCGGTGCCGACGAGACGAACGGCCGCCCGCGCGACTGGTTCCGCGACCTGACCGAACTGCTCACCGACGCCGACGTGGACTACGCGTACTGGCCGCTCGTCGGCTGGAGCGGCGGCGGTGGCGGGGACAGCTGGGCGCTGCTCCGGTACGACGCAGAGGGCCGGCGGACCGGGGTCCTGGACGCGGGCGACTGGCGCACCCCGCTCTGGACCGGGCTGACGGACGCACCCGGCCGTACCGGAGCCGTACCCGCCACACCCGCCTGGTACCAGCTGACGACCGATCACCGCGACCACAACGCCTCACTGCGCGTGCGGGCCGGCGGGGACTGGGACAGCGGCGCCCGCAAAGCCGTCTGCCCCGACGGCGCGCGGCTGGCCGGGCTGAGCCACACCGGGGGCCGCGGGCTGTGCGCGGGCTCCGCGCTGCGGGCCGGGACCGGCGGCCACACGGTCGTCCGTGACGAGTCGCATGTCCCGGCGGGCGGCGACTGGGCCGGCGGCTACACGAAGTTCCAGTGTCCGGCCGGGCAGTTCCTCATCGGCCACAGCGTGCGCGGCGAGCGGGTCTCCGCCGCCCTGTGCGCCCCGGCCCGGACGGCGCTCCCGGCGAGCGGCGGCCGGACGGTCTGGTTCGACCGGGGTGACAACCGGCCGGCGGGCTCGCCCGGTGGGGAGTACGCGAGCGGCCACTACAAGGGCCAGTGCCTGCCCACCGAGTACGCGGCGGGCATCGCCTTCACCACCCGGTTCGGCGCTCGGCCCTCCCCGGCCGCCCTGCTGTGCCGCCCGGCTCCCCCGGGGGCGTGACGGTCAGACGGCCGACATGGCGCGGGGCGTCTCCAGGACGGCGGCGATGCCCTGCGCCAGGTACGGGATCCGGTGCGCGGAGACACCCGCGATGTTGATGCGGCCCGTGGTCGTGCCGTAGATGCCGAACCGCTCGCGCAGCAGGCCCATCCGTCCGGGTGTGAGGGGCAGCATCGAGAACATGCCCTTCTGCCGCGCGAGGGAGTCCGCCTGCGTCTCCTGGCCGAGCGCGCGGAGATGGGCGACGAGGTCGGCGCGGTTGGCCGTGATGCGGTGACGCATCCCGTCGAGTTCCGCGAGCCACATGGCCCGCAGCCGCTCGTCCTCCAGGACGGTGGCGACGACGGCGGCGCCGTGCTCGGGCGGCATCGAATACAGGGTGCGCGCGGCGTTCTGGAGCGCCGTCTCGACGTGCGTCAGCGCCGTGCCGGACGAGCCCACGACCATGGCGCACCCGGTGCGGTCGCTGTACAGGCCGAAGTTCTTGGAGCAGCTGACGGCGATCAGCACCTCGGGCAGCCGCTCGGCCAGCATCCGGGTGGCCCACAGATCGGCGGCGAGGCCGTCGCCGAGCCCGTGGTACGCGAGGTCGACGAAGGGGATCCAGCCGTTGGTGGCGGCGAGTGCGGCCAGCTCCTCCCAGGTCTCGGAGGAGGGGTCGACTCCGGTGGGGTTGTGGCAGCAGCCCTGGAGCAGGACGACGTCGTCACGGCGGGCGGAGGCCAGGTCGTCGAGCACGGCGGCGGTGTCCGGCAGACCTGTGGGGTCGAGCCGCCCGTACGTCCGGACCCGGAGGCCGGCTCCTTCCAGGATGGGGCGGTGGTTGACGTAGGCGGGGTCGCTGATCCACACCGTGGTGCCCGGGCGGGTCCGGCTCACGAGGTCGGCCAGCAGGCGCAGGGCTCCGGTGCCCGCGACGGTCTGGACGGCCGTCGCCCGGGCGGTCAGGGCGTCGGTGCCGAGGACCGTGGAGAGCATGGCGCGGTTGAAGGCGGTGTTGCCGGAGAGCCCGCGGTACTCCTTGGACGCGGAGCGTTCCGCCAGGCGTATCTCGGCCTCCCTGACGGCCGCCATCACGGGGGTGACCCCCGTGTGGTCGCGGTAGACGCCGAGGACGAGGTTCAGGCGCTCGGGGCGCGGATCGGCGGCGAACTCGGCGGCGAGGTCCCACAGCGGGTCCACGGGCGGGGCGGACAGAAGCTCAAGCATGGGCGGAGACCTTGGATCGGGGGCGCCGGTTGGCGAGCGCGACGCCGAGGGTGATGAGGGGCACGCCGACCAGGACGGGGAGGGTCGGCGACTCGTCGAGGAGGGGGACGGCCAGCAGGACGACGGCGACCGGGCTGAGACTGCCGACGACCGAGCTGCGCTCCGGTCCCAGCCGGCGGATCGCGAACGCGTACAGCAGTCCGGCGCACAGGCCGACGCCGAGCCCCTGGACCACGAGGAACAGCGCGATGTCGGAACCGGCCGCGTGGGCCATTCCGGTCGGGAGGACCCCGGTCAGGGTCAGCAGCGCGATGACGACGAAGGAGGGCAGGCAGAGCAGTCCGATGGACCCGACGGGGTCGAGGTCCACTTCGCGCAGGCCCACGGTGTAGAGGGCCCACAGGCCGCTGGCGACGAGGAGGGTTCCCACGCCGAGCAGCGCGTCCCCGTCCAGCGCCGTCGTGTGGCGCCACACCAGCGCCACGACACCGGCGACGATCAGCGCGAGCCCGGCCGTCTGCGTGCCGCGCGGGACGCTCTTTCCGCCCGCGACCATGAGGGCGGAGACGAAGAGCGGGACCATGCCGGGGACGATCGCCCCGACGAAGGCGGCCGAGGTCAGCGAACCGCCGTACATGGCGGCGAGGAAGAACGGGACCCCGGCGCCACAGATGATCTTGATCGCGGGTCCGGGGCGGACCGCGGCGAGCCGGTGCCTGCGCCGCCACAGGGCGGGCGCGAGGACCACGAGGGGGACGCCGAAACGCAGCAGGGCCGCGTCGGCGGGCAGCAGTGTGGAGGCGCTCAGCGCGCGGGCGCTGAGGGCGAAGGCGGCCCAGATGGCCACGGTGAGCAGCAGGGCCGTGAAGCCCACGGCCTGCGGCGAGAGCGGCCCGGTCCGGCCGGTGCCACGTGCCGCCTCGACGGGCGGTGCCGCCGCCGTTCGTATCCCACCCACCGAAGAGTCCTCCTGCTCACGCCGCTACGACAAGCAACGGTAGAGCTTTCGGCGGGGCAGCCGATTGCCAGTTCTGCCCTCC
Source organism: Streptomyces sp. NPDC047971 (assembly GCF_040653355.1). Classification (NCBI taxonomy): domain Bacteria; kingdom Bacillati; phylum Actinomycetota; class Actinomycetes; order Kitasatosporales; family Streptomycetaceae; genus Streptomyces; species Streptomyces sp. NPDC047971. The sequence continues at coordinate 23,388 of NZ_JBEZNW010000008.1, forward strand.
ATCCCTAGCGTGGGGGCAGAATCTGCCAAGGATCGACGAAGGAGTAGCGGTGGACGCGGTGGACCTGCAGATCATCCACGAGTTGCAGCAGGACGGCCGGCTGTCCAATCAGGATCTCGCCGACCGGATCAGGCTGTCCCCCTCGCCGTGCCTGCGCCGGGTGCGCCGGCTGGAGGAGGCGGGCCTGATCCGCGGCTACACGGCCATGGTGGACCAGGTGGCCTTCGGCCTGCCGATCACCGTCTTCGTACGGATCCGGCTGGAGCGCCACACCGCCGAGGCCGTCAACGTCTTCGAGGAGCACGTCGGGCTCATCGAGCACATCCAGGACTGCTATCTGATGGCGGGCAGCAGCGACTACCTGCTCCGGGTCGTGATCGAGAGCCTGGAGGCGTACGAAGCGCTGGTGCGCAACCGGATCCACGCGATCCCCGGTATCGCCTCGATCGAATCCAGCTTCGCCTTCGGCAGCGTGAAGCAGTCCAGGATCTATCCGCGCCCGACGGCGCCGGGTGGGACCGGCCGGGGCTGAGCCCACCCGGCGCCGTGGCGGCCGCGCACGGCCGCAGGTGTCAGAGGCCGAACTCCTGCGGGGAGACGCCGAGCGTCGCGCAGGCATCCCGGAGGACCTGCTCCTCGGCCGGGGCGATGTAGCCGTCCGCGCCCGCGACGACGAAGCCGGTCTGCACGACCGCCTTGGCCTCCACGGGCTTCTTCGCCGCCTTGGCGATCTCCTGCAGCGCCTCCTGCCGGCCCTGCTGGAAGTTGTACGTCAGCTGGTCGACGTGCTTGTTGAACCGCTGCCGCAGCTGGTCCGGCGGGAAGTTCCGCAGGACGTCGTTCTGCAGGATGAGCGACTCCACGTGCTGCCGCTCCACCGGATCGACCGAGCCGTCGGCGGCCGCGACGAGCGCGCACATGGCCATGCTCGCGTCACGGTAGGCACCGCTCTTGAGCTCGGTCTTGAGCGAGGCGAGCTGGGTCTTGAGCACGCCGACGAGCTGGGCCTTCGATCCTCCGCGCGCCCCCGTGGCCGATCCCGCGTGCGACGGCTGTCCGTGGCCGCCGCTCCGTGCTCCCTGGGCCTGCTGCTGGAGTCCCTTGGCCTGGTCCTTGATCCGGTCCCACATCGCCATCCGTGCCACCTCGGCTAGCCGTTCGTCCACCCGCGCGTGTTCCGCGCGTCCCCCTGGGAACGGCCGCGGGCCCCGTCGAGTTCCCCCGCCGCCGGCTACGGGGCGCCGGCCCGCCGGACGAACGCCTGATACGCCTCCTCGTCGAAGAGGACGAACCTGACCTCCTCGACGCCGGTCTCGGCGCCCCGGACGGTCTCGACGGCGATGCGGGCGCCGTCGTCCATGGGCCACCCGTAGACGCCGGTGGAGATGGCGGGGAACGCCACGGTCCGGGCGCCGAGTTCGTCCGCCACCCGAAGGGACTCGCGGTAGCAGGAGGCCAGGGACTCCGACCGGTCCTCGTCCCGGGACCAGACCGGGCCGACGGTGTGGATCACCCAATCTGCGTCGAGCCGTCCCGCCGTCGTGGCGACCGCCCGGCCGGTGGGGAGGCCCTTGCCGAAGTGGCCGGCGCGCAGTGCGCGGCACTCCGCCAGGATCTCGGGGCCTCCTCTGCGGTGGATGGCGCCGTCGACGCCGCCTCCGCCGAGCAGGGAGGAGTTCGCGGCGTTGACGATGGCGTCGACCCGCTGCTCCGTGATGTCGCCCAGGACGAGGACGAGGGACGGCTGTGTGCTCATGGATCCATGATCGCGCCGCCCCCGCCACGGCGCCCGCGATTTCTCCGCGGAGTGGACCGGGCGGGACGGATGCCGGCGGCGCGGGCCGCGGGGCCACCGGCCCGCCGTACCGTCGTCAGCTCCTCGTCGCGCGCAGCCGCCGCCAGACCGCCTTGGCCGCGTTGTGGCCGGACATCCCGTGCACGCCCGGGCCCGGCGGGGTCGCGGCCGAGCAGAGGAACACCGCCGGGTGCGGGGTGCCGTACGGGCGCGGCGACAGCCTGGGGCGCAGCAGCAGCTGGAGTCCGCGGGCCGCGCCGCAGGCGATGTCACCACCGACGTAGTTGGCGTTGCGGGCGGCGAGTTCGGGCGGTCCGGCCGTGGCGCGGGCGAGGACCAGGTCGCGGAAGCCGGGCGCGAAACGCTCGATCTGGCGCTCCACGGCATCGGTGAGATCGCCGTCCCAGCCGTTCGGCACATGTCCGTAGACCCAGAAGGACTGCTTCCCCTCGGGAGCGCGGCCGGGGTCGACGAGGCTGGGCTGGGCGGTGATGAGGAAGGGCGTGCGGGGGGCCGTCCCTGAGGACGCCTGGTTCAGCGCGGTGCTGATCGCCGCGCTGGTGGGCCCGATCTGGACGGTACCCGCCCTGCGGGGCTCCTCCGCCGTCCACGGCACGGCGCCGTCCAGCGCGTAGTCGATCTTGAAGACGCTCGCGCCGTACCGGTAGTGGTCGTAGTGGTTGCCGAAGCCGGCGATCCTGGCGAGGGCGGTGGGCGAGGTGTCGAAGACGTACGCGCGCGCCGGCGGGAGGTCGTCGAGCCGCTTGACCTCGTAGTCCGTGTGGACCGCGCCGCCCAGGTCCTCCAGATACGCGGTGAGGGCGTCCGAGATCGACTGGGAGCCGCCGCGCGGCATCGGCCAGCCGCCCTCGTGCGCGGCCAGCGCGAAGACGAGACCGACCGCCGAGGTGGCGAACCCGCCCAGCGGGGCGATGACATGACCGACGAGCCCGGCGAACAGGGCGCGCGCCTTCTCGTCCTTGAAGCGGCGCAGGAGCCAGGTCGAGGGGCGCATCCCGTCGAGGCCGAACCGGGCGAGGGTGAGCGGGTCCCGGGGCAGCGCGCTGAACGGCAGGGACATGAAGTCCCGTGCCAGGGTGTCCCACTTGCCGAGGTACGGGGCGACGAGACGGCGGTAGGTCCCGGCGTCGCGTGGCCCGAAGGAGGCCGCGGTCTCGGCGACGGACCGGGAGAGCACGGCGGCGGTGCCGTCGTCCCAGGGATGGGCCATGGGGAGTCGGGGGTGCAGCCATTCGAGGCCGTACCGGTCCAGCGGCATCGTCTTGAAGACGGGTGAGCCGAATCCCAGCGGGTGCACGGCGGAACAGGGGTCGTGCAGGAACCCGGGAAGCGTCAGCTCCTCCGTCCTGGCGCCCCCGCCCACGGTCGACCCGGCCTCGAACACGGCGACGGAGAAGCCTCGTCGGGCCAGCTCCACCGCGGCGGTCAGTCCGTTGGGTCCCGCCCCCACGACGACGGCATCGAGCATCGACGGCACCTTCGGACTCCTTCGTCAGCCGATGGCCAAGGCTCTCAGGATATTCCCGGGCCCCCGCGGACCTCACTGCCCCCGGAGCAGTGTCCGGATCCGGTCCGCGGTGGCCGCGTCGCGCGCCGCGGTGAAGGGCAGCGCGTTGCCCCCGGTGATGTGGAAGGGCTCGCCCGCGACGGTCGTGTGGGCACCGCCCGCCTCGGCCACCAGAAGCAGTCCGGCCGCGTGGTCCCAGGCGTACTCCCAGCTGAAGGCGGTGGCGTCGAGGACACCCCGGGCCACAGCCAGGTACTCCAGTCCTGCCGACCCGCAGGGGCGCGGACGGACGCCCTCGGTGTCCAGGCCGAGGAGGGCTCGCTTCTGGTCCTCGGTGGTGTAGTCGGGGTGGGAGGTGGCGACCTCCAGGACCGCCCCGGGAGCCGGTGAGCCGGAGCGTATCGGCGCTCCGTCGAGCGTCGCCCCGCGGCCGCGCACGGCGACCGCCATCTCGTCCAGGGCGGGCGCGAACGTCCAGGAGGCGAGCAGTTCACCGCGTCGGGCGAGCGCCACCAGGCTGCAGAACCCCGCTTCTCCGCGCACGAATTGGCGCGTGCCGTCGATGGGGTCGACGATCCAGACCGGGGCGTCCGACCGCAGCGCCTCGTAGACCGTGGGGTCGGCGTGGACGGCCTCCTCGCCGACGACCACGGACCCGGGCAGCAGCGCCGTCAGGGAGGCCGTCAGGTGCTCCTCCGCGGCCCGGTCGGCGACCGTCACCAGGTCGTAGGGTCCGTTCTTCTCGACGATCTCGTGCGCGGCGAGCCGACGGAAGCGCGGCGTGATCTCGGCCGCGGCGGCCTTGCGGACCGCCTCCTCCACCTCGGTCGTACCGCCGGCGAGGACGTGGTCAAGGAAGTCATCGATCATGCGTCCAGCTAAGCACGTCGGGCTGACAGGCCGACCGTCCGTCCCTTAACCCTCCGTTTCCCCGCGGAGTACGCTTTGGACCGGTTCACCCCCTACGGGAATCGGGGAGAGGGAGGGTCCGTGCACGGCGAGTACAAGGTTCCCGGCGGCAAGCTGGTGGTCGTCGATCTGGAGACACGGGACGGCGTCCTCGCGGACGTCCGGGTCGCGGGCGACTTCTTCCTTGAGCCCGACGAGGCGATCCTCGCCATCGACCGCGCCCTGGAGGGCGCGCCCGCCGACACCGACGCGTCGGGGCTCGCGGCCAGGATCGACGCGGCGCTGCCCCCGGGCACGCAGATGTACGGGCTGACCACGGAGGGCATCGGCGTCGCGGTGCGCCGGGCCCTGGCCCACGCGACGGACTGGACCGACTACGACTGGCAGCTGGTCCACGAGCCGCCGCGCTCCCCCGCCCTGCACATGGCACTGGACGAGGTCCTCACCGCCGAGGTCGCGGCGGGCCGCCGCCCGCCGACCCTGCGGGTCTGGGAATGGGGCGCGCCGGCCGTCGTGATCGGCAGTTTCCAGTCCTTGCGCAACGAGGTCGACCCGGAGGCGGCCGAGCGCCACGGCTTCCAGGTCGTACGCCGGATCAGCGGCGGCGGCGCGATGTTCATCGAACCGGGCAACACCATCACGTACTCGTTGTCGGTGCCCGACGCGCTGGTCCAGGGCCTTTCCTTCACCGACAGCTACGCCTATCTCGACGACTGGGTGCTCGGCGCGCTCGGCGACATGGGGGTCAAGGCGTGGTACCAGCCGCTGAACGACATCGCCACGGACGCCGGGAAGATCGCGGGCGCGGCGCAGAAGCGGATGGTGACGGGCGAGGGCGCGGTCCTGCACCACGTGACGATGGCGTACGACATCGACGCCGACAAGATGACGGACGTGCTGCGCATCGGCCGCGAGAAGCTCTCCGACAAGGGGACGAGGAGCGCGAGGAAGCGGGTGGATCCGCTGCGCCGTCAGACGGGTCTGCCGCGCGAGGCGGTGATCGAGCGGATGATCGGCTCCTTCCGTGACCGTTACGGGCTGACGGACGGCCTGGTGACGGCCGAGGAGATGGCGAGGGCGGAGGAACTGGTGGCGGCCAAGTTCGGCACGCGGGAGTGGACCGCGCGGGTTCCGTAGCGGCCCGCCCGTCCGCTGCCGGCCGGAGCTCGGCCGGCTCTCACTCGGCTGAGGTCGGCCCGCCCTGCCGCACCGGCTCCGGCGGGCGGTGGGCGAACCACTCGCGGTCGTCCTCCAGTTGGGCCGCGAGCGAGATCAGCAGCGGTTCGCTGCCCGCCGGGCCGAGGAGCTGAGCGCCGACCGGGAGGCCGTCCGGGGTGAACCCCGCGGGGACGTTCACGCCGGGCCAGCCGAGGACGTTCCACGGCCAGGCGTAGGGGCAGGCGGACGCCATGGTCAGGTCGGTGCGCCAGGCGGGCATCGCGTCGAAGGTGCCGATCCGGGGCGGCGGCACGGCCGTCGTGGGGGTGAGCAGGACGTCGTAGGTGTCGAAGAGGGCACCGATCCTGCGGTGGTGGTGGATCTCGCGGGCCCGGGCGGCCCGCAGGAGGCGGCCGCCGAGGAGGCGACCCGTGCGGGTGGCGCTGCGGGTACGGGGGTCGAGCAGCGCGGGCTCGGGGTGCCGGTCGGCGTACTCGGCGATCCCGGCGGTCGCGCGCGGCAGGAAGCTCAACCCGATGCGTCCGTAGCGCGGGCGCGCCTCCTCCACGGTGTGACCGAGGCCGGCGAGCGCTTCGGCGAGGTCGGCGACGGACCGGCGCACGCTCGCGTCGAGGGGGTTGTACGTGGCGGTGAAGGGGGCCCGCCAGGCGAGCGCGACGCGCAGCCGCCCGGGGTCGCGGCGGGCGGCGCCCGAGGCGTCGACGGCGGTCGGCCGGAATCTGTCTCCCGGGTGCGGCCCGGCGACCGCGTCGAGGAGCAGCGCGGCGTCGCGGACGGTCCTGGCGAGCGGACCGTTGACGGTCAGGCCCTGGAAGCAGTCGTCGTACGGATGGACGGAGACGCGGCCCCGCTGTGGCTTGATGCCGACGAGATGGGTCCAGGCGGCCGGTATCCGGATGGAGCCGGCGCCGTCGGAGCCGAGCGCGGCGGGCACGATTCCGGCGGCGACGGCCGCCGCGGATCCCCCCGACGATCCGCCGGGGGTGTGGCCGGTGTTCCACGGATTGCGGGTGGCGCCGAAGGCGGGGCCTTCGGTGAACGGCCACTGGCCCAGTTCGCAGGCGTTGGTCTTGCCGACGATCACCGCTCCGGCGGCCCGCAGCCGGCGTACGGCCTCGCCGTCCTCGGCGGCGTCGGGGATGTCCCCGGCGCAGCCGAAGCGGGTGGGGAGTCCGGCGACGTCGGTGTCGTCCTTGACGGCGATCGGTACGCCGAGCAGCGGCAGCCTCTCCCCCGCGGCGAGCCTGCGGTCGGCCTCCGCCGCCTCGGCGAGCGCGGCCTCCGGTCGGGTGCACCGGAAGGCGTTGAGCGTGGGCTGCGTGGCCTCGATCCGGTCGAGCGTGGCCTGGACGAGGGCGGTCGAGGTCACCGTTCCGTCCCCCAACCGCCCTGCCTGTTCGGCCAGTCCGGTGTAGTCGACCGTGGTCACGGCAGCCCCTTCGTCTCGTCGGCTGCCGGAACCCTACTGGAGCGTAACTTCCCTGTCACCACTCTTCCGGCGCCCCGCCATGAGGGCCGTGTAGAGCAGCAGCGCGGCGGCGAGACCCACCGCCCAGCCGTAGTCGGCGAGCGGTTTCAGGAAGGGGACGAGTCCGTCCTCGGGGAAGGGGCCCTTGCCGGGCGCGGAGTGGGAGCCGCCGATCGCCAGGACACCGCCCACGACGAAGGCGAGCACCGCGGCGGGGTTCCAGCCGCCCGCGTACCAGTAGGGCCCGTCCGGCCGGTACAGGCCGGCCAGGTCCAGGACGGTCCGGCGGACGATCCAGTAGTCGGCGATGAGGATGCCCGCCACCGTACCGAGCAGTCCGCCGACCAGGCCGAGCCAGGTGAAGATGTAGAGCTCGGGCGTCTCGGTCAGCTTCCACGGCATGATCACCACACCCACGACGCCGGTGATCAGCGCGCCTGTACGGAAGTTCACCACCTTGGGCGCGAGGTTGGCGAGGTCGTACGCCGGCGACACGACGTTCGCCGCGATGTTCACCGAGATCGTGGCGACGAGCACGGTCACCAGGGCGAAGAGCAGCCCGAAGACGTTGTCCGTCCTGGCGGCGAGCGCGACCGGGTCCCAGACGGGAGCCCCGTACACCGCCTGCGAGCCCGAGGTGACGAGGACGGAGAGCAGCGCGAAGAGCGTCATCGTCGTCGGCAGTCCGAATGTGAGGCTAGAACCCATTTAGTGCCCGGCGGTATGCCGGACGCCACCAGGGGGCTGAGAGGTCAGTGAGGGTGAGTCGGCGGTGTCTCATCGTCGGCCCAGTGCTGCTGCCAAAGGCCGGAGCCGATGACGTGTTCCAGGCACTGGTTCATCTCGGTGCGCAGCTCGTCGCTCATCTCGCCCTCGCGGACGCCCCAGACGAAGGAGCCAGGAGCAGTGAGGCCAACGACGCGGTGGCCCTCTGGTAGCAGCTCGGCGGGGACGAACTCGATACGCACAGCGGGGCGCTCGGCGTGCTGCTGTGCGGCTGTTCCTTCGTCGGTCACATGAACCCCCTTGGCGCGGCCTGCTCCGCTCGCTCGTCAGTTCGAATCGAACAGCATATGCAGGCTACCGGATGAGCGCGCCCCCCAGGCGGATCACTCATGCTGCCAGGCCGGACAGCTTTTGACTACACCGCGCACGCGACTATCACGCAGCGTGCATTCCTGGCCCTGGCATATGCCATTCGATTACTCCTGCGGAGCGATCACGTCGAGGAATCGGGCCAGCGCGTCGACCTGTTCCGGCGTCATCCGGTCAGCCCGAGCCAGCAGCGCGCGAGCCTGGCCCGACTCGCCCTTCACCGTGGAGATGCCGAAGAACTGCTCACCCGCTGCAGCCTGGACGACTTCCAGGGCGACTTCGAGGCCGGCGGCGAGGCCGACGAGCATTCGGAAGTCGGGGGCGATGACGGTCTCACCCGTCTCCAGACGGTGGAGCCATGAGTCCTTGACGACCCGGTCGCCCGTCTCAGGATCGACGCAGCGCTGAGCCAGCTTCACATAGCTGAGCCCCAACTCGGCGCGCCGTCGCTTCAGTAGCTCTCTGAGCGCGGGGCGCGGGGCCTCCGCGCGCGGGCGATCTTCGGTAGCCATGAGGCTCATCCTGCCACTCCGTGTCATGTCATGGGCTGTGGGGTGTCCATGGGACCAGTGAGGCGTTTAGCCGCTTCCCCCTGGTAGCGACCGGTCTGCCATCCAAGTCGCTGGACAGAGTGTCCACGCAGTAGGCCGGCGCGCGCTAGGGCGCACGGGGCTTTTGACGAGTTCTGCACACCACCATCCAAGACGCTGGACGCACCGTCCAAGCTATGCAATGCTTCATCCATCCAAGCAGTGCAATGAAACGCCGCACGAGGTGGACATGGCATCCCCTGACCACACGCAAATCCCTCTCTACAAGCTGCTCGACCGGACCCTAATGGCGCGCCTCATGGAGCGCACCGGAACCGGAGCGGCTGTCACCATCCGAGAGTTGGCAGCCCGCGCCGGCGTTCCTCACGGAACGATCGGCAACCTTCTGACCGGAGAACAGGAATCAGTCCTGGAGCCCTCGGCACTCGCGATCTGCGAGGTCATCGGCGTCGACTTCCTGATCCTCTTCGCCCCGCACGGACGCTCCACCCGGCACACCGGCCGGTCCCGGCTGCCGATGGCCGCCCGATGAACGCCTTCAGCATGGCCGCCGCCGAGCAGCGCTTCGGACCGGCCGCCATGGAGGCCATCGAGAAGTCAGTCGCGGCGGCACCGCCGCTGACCGCGGAGCGGCGCGAGCAGATCCGGGCGGTCTTCGCCTCAGCTCGTCCCCGCACCCGTTCGGACAGGAAGGTCCCGGCGCCGCGCGCCGCGTGACCACAGCAAAACGGGGCCACCCCGGACCCTGCACGGTCCGAAAGCAGCCCCTCGGCACCTCACCCCAGAGAAATGAGGACACCGTGAGCACCAACCCTAACTCCCAGCGCAGTGCCGCCACAGCAGTCGCCGAACTCCTGACGGAGAACCCCGAACTCCCCCTCATCGACTGGACGATCAGCGGCTCGGGACACCTCAGCGGAGTAGCCGTCAACGAGCACGCCGACATGCGCGCCATGGTCGACCGGTACGCCGTCGCCCTCGGCGGCCAGCCGTCCGAGTTCCGATACACCAGCACGGATGGGCGGGCGATGTTCTCGTCAACTCTGTTCGTGTCGTGGCGGGATGTTCGGCTCTCCGCGAAGGGCGTGTGCCTGGCTGCCGCTCTGGCCCCGCTGGTGGTGGCGGCATGACGCACTCGCCCACGCCGACGGAGCTGTTGGCCCTGAAGACCGCGAACGCGGCGCTGTTGGAGAGCAACGACTCGTTCTGTGACCTGGTCGCGACTGTCGTGTTCGCGCTGGGCTCGGCGCAGCTGCTCCAGCCCCCGGAGACGGCCGCCGAGCTGGCCGCGCTGCGGGCCCGGGTGACCGAGCTGGAGTCCGAGCACCACACGACGAACGAGGCCCTGTCCGAGGCGGCCGAACAGCTGAGGGCCAACCGCGACCGCATCACCGAGCTGGAGGCGCTGGAGCCCGCGCCGATCCAGGCGTGCCGGACCTGCGGCGCGGGCTACACCTACGGCCAGCCGTGCAGCAACTGCCAGTTCCAGGCCCGCATGGCCGCCGAGCTGGCCGCCCAGCAGCGCCAGCAGGAGGACCCGCACGAGTCCCCGCTGCACCACGACTACGCGGTATCCCGCGACCTGCCCCTCCCCCACCCCACCTCCGGGAGCGCCCTGTGAGCGACGACCGCACGCCCGTCACCGGGCCCATCCCCATCTACGTCGAGACCACCCCGGCCGCCGTCGTCCTCGACATGGCCGCGCTCACCCGCCTCGTCGTCGGCGACGTCCTCGACGCGCTGCTCCACCCCGAGGACACGACCGCGTGGGACCGGCTGCATGAGCTGGCCGACGGCCCGGCCGTGTCGGACGACCGGCTTCCGTACGAGGAGCTCGTCGCCCAGCTGGCCGCCGCCGCGTCGTCGAAGGTCCCGCTGTACGGCACGAAGGCACTGGAACTGGCCGAGCACCTGACCCAGGCCGCCGGGCCGAAGCCGGTCCCGAACCAAGTTCGGAGGGCGTCGTGACCGACGAGCAGGAGAGCCGCCGCGAGTGGCTCCTCACTCAGATCCGCCAGAGCGCCGGCCAGTGGACCACGCTCCGCGCTGAGTCGACGCTCCGCCGGTCCCCGTGGCCGACGTCCGGCCGGAACACCGCGCGGAAGGATCTCCGCGCGCTGGCCGCCCGGGGCGAGCTGACCGTGTGGAACGACTCGACGACCGGCCGCCGCGCCTACACCTCGAACAGCGCGGTGAGGAGGGCGGCATGACCCAGCCCCGCCACGCGCGGGACACCGAGCGGGGTCGCTACTACAGCGACCCCGCCGGGGGCCCCGACCTCGTCTCCGTCACCAACGTACTCGGCACCGGCGTCTCCAAGCCCGCCCTCATCCCCTGGGCCGTCAAGCTCACCGCCGAGTGGGTCCTCGCCCACCGCATCGAGGTCGCCCGCCGCGCGCTCACCGACCGCGAGCAGCTGCTGAAGGACATCAAGGCCGTCCACCGTGACGCACGTGACCGCGCCTCCGACCTCGGCACCCGGGTGCACCACCGCGCCGAGAAGATGGCGCTGCGCGCTCCGTTCGAGGCCGATGCCGAAGTCGACCCGTACGCCCGGCAGCTGGCCGTGTTCTGGGACCGCTGGGGCGTGGACCTCGACGAGCACATCGTCGCCGCCGAGATCACGTTCGTTCACCGCCGCCTCGGCTACGCCGGGACCGGGGACTGCATGGTCTACCTGCCCACCGGGCCGCGCCGGCGCCTGGAGTTGTGGCTCATCGACTACAAGACGTCGGCGACCCGGCCCGCGTCGTCGGTGTACCCGGAGCACGCGCTGCAGCTGGCCGCGCTCCGCTACGCCGAGGCCGTGCTCCTGCCCGACGACACCGACGGCGCCGTGCCGCGGATCGAGCGGGCCGGGATCCTCAACCTCCGTCAGCGGTCCCACGCCCTGGTCCCGATGCCTGCGAACCGGCGCGCTCACCGTGCGTTCCGGGGCGCGCTGGAGACCACGAAGTGGCTGCACCCGGCGGCGACCACGTACCCCGCGCTCCTGCCCCCGGCGGCCGACGCGCGCCTGAACCGAAAGGTAGCCTGATCATGGGTGGCCGCATCATCACCATGCAGCGACAGGCCCGCGAGCTCGGCCGCCTGCGCACCGGCTGGTCCGTCCCCAGCGACAAGCCCAACGGCCGGCCCCGACCGGTCAAGTCCAAGACGTGGGTGGTCACCTCCCACGCCGAGCACTACGTCGAGGCGGCCGCCGCAGCGTGGGGCGGGACCGTTGAGCGCTGGCAGCCGCAGGGCGCGGGAGCCCCGCAGTTCCGAGTCATCACCACCGCCGAGCAGCTCGACGCGCTCCTCCCCCCGGGCGACCCGCTGTCTCAGCACAACGAGATGTGGAACAAGGGCGGCTGTATGCGCCGCTGTGACGGCGAGACCGAGCAGCTCACCCGCCAGCCCTGCATCTGCCTGCAGCAGTTCGGCGAGGAGTGGCACCAGCAGAAGAAGGGCACCGTCTGCTCCGCCACCACCCGCCTGAACGTGATGCTGCCCGACATGCCGGACCTCGGCGTGTGGCGTGCGGAGACGCACTCGTTCTACGCCGCGAACGAGATGGCGGGCACCGTCGACATGGTGCTGTCCGGCACGAACGGGCAGGGTCTCGTCCCGGTGACGCTGCGGATCGAGCCGCGGACCCGGGTTGCCGGTGGGCAGACGAAGCACTTCCCGGTTGTGGTCGTCGAGGTGCGGGGCATCACCCCGCGGCAGGCGCTCGCTGGGCCGCTGCCGACGGCGCTCGCGCTGGACCCGACCGGGTCCCGGGCGGTCGCTGCGATCGAGGCACCGCGCCCGGACTATCTCGCGGACGCCGAGGCCGCGCTCACGGTCGACGACGTGCAGGACGTGTATCGCGACGCGCACGCCGCCGGTCACCTCACTGACGAGCTGGTCGAGAGGTTGAAGGCCCGCGCGGACGAGCTGAAGGCCGAGCAGCAGGCCGAGGACGAGGCGGGCCCGGACGAGGACGGCGCGTACCCGGTCGAGGTCGTCGAGGACGGCTCGGAGCCCGCCGCATGGCCGGCGGTCGCGGCGCCCGGATCGGGGGCCCGCCGATGAGCTGGCACCTCGGCCGCCTGTGCGGCTTCGACCTGGAGACCACCGGCGTCGACGTCGAGGCAGACCGCATCGTCACCGCCTGCGTCGTCCAGTGCGGCGGCAAGCAGCCCACCGTCTCAGCCGACTGGCTCGCCGACCCCGGCATCGACATCCCTGCCGAGGCGGCCGACGTCCACGGCATCAGCACCGAGAAGGCCCGCGCCGACGGCCGCCCGGCCCCGGAGGTCGTCGCCGAAGTCCTCGCCGCCCTCGGCCAGATCATCACCGCCGGAATCCCGGTCGTCGCGATGAACGCCCGCTTCGACCTCACCATGCTCGACCGCGAGGCCGCCCGCTACGGACTGGAGCCGCTGCCCGCCGACTTCCCGGTCGTCGACGTCCTGGTCCTCGACAAACACTACGACCGCTACCGCAAGGGATCCCGCACCCTCACCGCCCTGTGTGAGCGGTACGAGGTCCGCCTCGACAACGCGCACTCCTCGGACGCCGACGCACTCGCCGCCTGCCGCATCGCATGGCGCCTCGGCCAGACCTACCAGCGAATCGGCGAGGCGACGCTCGAAGACCTGCACACCTCGCAGATCACGTGGGCCCGCAAGCAGGCCGAGAGCCTCGCCGCCTACTTCGCCCGGACCCCCGGCAAGGAGCACCAGGCCGCGACCGTCCGCGCCGAGTGGCCCCTCATCCCCCGCCAGAAGAACGGAGCCTGACATGCGACGTCTCTCCCGCCGAGAACTCACCCGCCTGTACGTGAACGCGCTGTCGCAGCGCGACGAGGCCCGCCGCGAGCGCGACGACTCCCGCTCCCTGTGCTCCGCGCAGGCCGCCGAGCTGGGCAAGCTCCACGACCAGCTGACCGCCCGGCCCCCGGCGCCCGCCCGAGTTGGCGACGCGACCGAGCTGGCCCGCGCCAAGGCCACGATCCGGCGGCTCGACGAGCAGCTCCGCGTCATGGAGGCGTCGAACCTGGAGTACTCCCGCCAGGCCATGACCCGCGCTGGGACCGCAACTGAGGCGGCCAGCGCATGACCATCACCCAGACCCCCGCGGCCGGGCTGACCCCCCGCCCGGCCGCGGGCACCAACTGGCCCACCGTGTACGGCCTCGACCTGTCCCTCACATCCACCGGCATCAGCAACGGCACCACCGCCGAAGCCCTCATCCCGAAGAACCTCACCGGGCACGACCGGCTGGAGTTCCACCGCCGCAGCGTCCACGAGCGGATCCCCGACGAGACCAGCCTCGTCGTCATGGAAGGGCCGGCCATGTCCCTCGGCTACCGGCCCGGCGTCGAGGAGATGACCTATCTCCGCGGCCTGGTCAAGCACGACCTGTGGCGCCGCCGGATCCCGCTCGCGATCTGCTACCCGCAGCACCGCATCATCTACGCCACCGGCGTCGCCAACCCGGCCAAGGACTACCCGGCCAGCCAGCGGAAGACCGTCGCGAAGGCCATGGTCCGAAACGCCGTCGTCGAGCGGTACGGGGTGCCGTGCGAGGGCCGCGGCCGGTACGACCAGGCCGACTCCGTGATCCTCGCCGCGATCGGGCTGCACTGGCTCGGCTACCCGCTGGCCGTCCTGCCCGACACCCACCGCCGCGCCCTGGAGGGTGTGGCGTGGCCCGAGCAGATCCCGGCGGTGGCCCGATGAAGATCCGTACCGACGTCGCCGACATGCTCCGCGCTGGGCACTCCGACCGGGCCATCGCCAAGACCCTGCACGTCTGTGACAAGAGCGTGTCCGCAGCTCGCGCCGTACTCGGCCTGCCGAAGGCCCGCCCCGGCCACCCGCCGGCCGAGTCCATGGAGTCGCTGTTCCTCGCCCGCTGCAAGGCAGTCGGCGACGGCCACGCGGAGTGGACCGGCCACATCAGCAACGGCGGCCTCGGCACGTTCCGCTGGCAGGGCCGCCACTGGTCCGCCAACCGGGCCGCGTTCGAGATCCACCACAACCGGCCGCCCGTCGGCTACGCCCTCCCCGGATGCGGTCACCCGCACTGCGTTGCTCCGGCGCACATGCAGGACCGGCCCATGCGGGCCGCGGCCGCCCACGGCCAGGCTGCCCGGGACGTGCCCCCCGAGGACATCGCCGCCATGCTGCTCGCCGGCCACTCCCAGAGCGAGATCATCCGGACCCTGAAGATCGGGGCCAAGACGGTCCGAACCGTCAGGCAGCGCCTCGGCGTTCCTGTGCACAAGCCGGGCCCCGCGCCGATGACGATCGAGGAGTCGTTCCGGCGTCGCGCAACGCCGACCAGTGACGGGCACCTGCTCTGGCCAAGCGACGACCTGCGCATCGCCACCGTGGACGGCGCCTCGCACAGCGCGGCCCGGTACAGCTTCCGCCAGAAGTACGGCCGCAACCCTGTCGGCAACGTGCTCCCCGGCTGCGGCACCCCGCGATGCGTCCACCCCGACCACGTCGAGGACCGGCCGATGCGCGAAGCCCTCGACTCCCAGCTCACGTCGATCTTTGGGAGCGCGCGATGAGCGAGACCCGCGGTATCAGCACCGCCCGCATCCCCAACTGGCGGACGTTCGCCGCCTGCCTCGGCATCGACCCCGAGGCCATGTTCCCGGCCCCCGGAGACATCGCTGGCATCCAGAACGCCAAGCGGATCTGCCACCAGTGCCCGGTGCTCACCAGCTGCCTGAACGACGCCCTCACCTTCGAGCATGGGCGCGGCAAGGACAACCGGCACGGCGTGGCCGGCGGCCTGTCCTCCTCCCAGCGGTACGACCTGTACTCCCGGCACCGCAGGGCCGCCGCGTGAGCGCCGCCGCCGAGGAGCCGCCGCCGGTGCTCCTGGACTGGCGGGACTCCTCGCACTGGTCCCACATCCCGAAGCCGTGCCGGTACTGCGGCCAGGACTCCTACACCCGCGACTCGAAGCGCTCCCCCGCACACAAGACCTGCGCCGAGCAGGCCCTCGCTCAGCAGGCCGCAGACGCGGCCGACGCCTACCGGAAGGACACCCTGTAATGCCGAAGCTCTCCCCTACTCAGGCGCCCGAGGTCAAGCTCGACAGCGCGGCCGCGTCCGTCGAGGCCAGCCTCACCGTTGAGCAGCGCCGCGGCCTGTTCGAGAAGCCCGGGACGACCGTCGTCGCGATCGTCGAGCTCACCTCCAAGCAGTACACCGGCCACGCCGACGGCGAGGAGAAGGAGCCGCAGGTCAAGGTCCGCGTCACGGGATGCGAGGTCGCCCGCTCCGACGCCGAGGCCGCCACCCTCCTGGAGGCCAAGCGCGCGATGTGGAGGGCCCGCCGCATGGACGGAACCCTCGACGAGGTCGGCCCCGGTCCGCGCGACCCGGAGCAGGTCATCGGCGACGCGTTCGCCGAGTACCCCTCCGAGGCCGAGTACCGGGCGCACGAGCGGGCTCGTGAGCAGCGGCGCCGCGACGAGTACGTGCGCTGACCCAGCCCAGCCCGCAAGCCGTACGGGGCGGGCCGACTCCCCCGCCCCGTACACCGCACCAAACCGACGGAGAGCCCCAGTTGAGCACTGACGAGCAGGCACAAGGACAGGCCAGCGGAAGCGTCCCGCACGCCTACCGCAACGCCCTGTTCTGGCGCTGGGCACCCTCCATGCCCAAGGGACTCACCAGCTCGTTCGTGACGGTCCTGTACGCCCTCGCCTCGGCCGCCGATCCCGCCGGCCGCGTCCGGTTCCGCGACGGCAAGGCGATCCGCATCAAGGACATCGCCACCGCGTGCAAGGCCGACGAGAAGGACGTCCGCCGCTACATCCAGGCCGCGATCGTCGCCGGTGTGGTGGCCGTGCAGGGCGAGCAGCGCCGGGGCCGCGCCTCCCTGTATGTCCTGATCCTCTCGCCCAACCCGGACTGGGACGCTGCTGCTTCCTCGCTGTCGTCGACCCGGCGGAAGTCGAGGCAGGCGCCTCCGTGGCTCAGCGAGAAGAACGGGGGCGTAACCCCCGAACTCGCCGAGACGGAGAACGGGGGACACGCCCCCGAACTTCCGGCCTCTGATCACGAAGAAGAACGGGGGACACACCCCCGTATGGGTTCGGGGGACACGCCCCCGTTTGGTTCGGGGGACACGCCCCCGAACAACCCAGGGGTAGCCAAGGAACTACCCCAAGAAGCGGCGGAGGTTGTTGTTCAACCTCAGCCGAGTGGGGCCTTCGTGGTCCACAAGATCGATTTCAACCAGGACGACGAACACCCCGAGCAGCCACTCGCCGACTTCGTCCGCTGCGCCCTCTGCCACACCCCGATGATCCCCAGGCCCGGACGCACCACCCACACCCACTGCACCGAGCGGACCGCCTCATGACATCCCTGGAGCGCCTCCACACCACACCCGCCCCGCGCCTCACCGACTGGCACGAGCAAGCAGCGTGCGCCGGCGAGGACACCGACCTCTGGTTCGGCCAACTCCACAAGACCCGCCCCGCCCTCGACACCTGCGCCCGCTGTCCCGTCCGCGCCGAATGCCTCCACGACGCCCTCACCTACGAATCCCCGGGCGCCACCCGGTACGGCATCCGCGGCGGCCTCCACGGCCCCGAGCGCAACCGACTCCCCGAACTCCCCACCTCCGCCCCCGAAGCCATCGCTGCGCTCCGCGAACACCTCGCCGCCCACGACGAAAGGAACCCCACGACCATGACCACCGCACCCGCCCCGCACCCGGCGCCCGTCGCCGACGTTCAGCTCAAGGCCGGCGCCGACGTCCGCCTGAAGGCCGTCACCGAGGACACGACGCCGACGCCCGTCGGCAAGCTCCTCGCCTGGGGTGAGCAGCACACTGACCCCGAAGTGCAGGACCAGGCCGCCCGCGCCCGGGCAGCCCTCGCCGGCCTCCGCAAGCGCCATGCCGCCGACCAGGAACTGACCGCACTCACCAGCGAGCGCGAGCGCCTGGAGCAGCGTCTCGCCGAGCTCGCCGCCCGCGAGTCCGAGCTGGCGCCGACGAAGGCGAAGAAGAAGCGCGCCGCGTACGTCCGCGACTACGAGCCGCGCACGGTGCGTGCTTGGGCTGACGCCAACGGAGTCGAGTGCGCGCCCGTCGGCCAGATTCCCAAGCGCGTGCTGGACGCGTGGCGCGCCGCCGCTGCCTCGTGACGTACGAATGCCCGCCCCGGCACGGATCCGGGGCGGGCTCGGACCAGCCTTCCACACCACCCAGGAGCAGCACCATGAGCGAGCAGACCGCCCGCAAGGCGACGATCACCCTCGACACCGCAAGCAGAGACCGCCAGTTCCCCGTCTACCAGCTGAGCATCAACGCCGTGGACGACAAGGGCTGCGGCCTCGGCTACCGGCTCATGGGCCCGAAGTACGTCGGCCGATCCCGGAACCTGCAGGCCGTGGAACTGGCGCAGCGAGACGCGGACGAGATCCGCACCCTCCTGGACGCGGTGTTCCCCGCCACAGAACCTGCCGACCACCGGGCCCCCACTGCCAAGCCGGACCCGACCACCGCCGACGATCCCACCCCGCTCCGCTGGGGCCTCGGCGACGTCCTGTGGGGCGACGACGGCGCCGCGACCGTCTGCCTCTCCGGCCCGAACCTGGAGCCGTACTGGCTGGAGCTGGAGCCCGAGCGGGCCGCCGCGCTGCGGGACGACCTCGCCCCACCCGCCGTCGGGCAGCCGGCCGAAGCACAACCCGCCGACCCGCCTCTCACCCCTGCCGAGCGCCAGTTCCTCACCTACGCCCTGGACCTCGCCGTCGACTCGGTGGTCGATGGCGACACCTTCACCAGCGAAGCCCACGCCGCGCTCGCCAAGTTCCGCCGCATGGCTGGAGAGCAGCCGTGAGCACCTTCCTGACCGTCCTCGAAGGCATCGGCTGGTACTGCGCTGCCTCGCTCGCCTTCGGGGCCGTCCTCGCTGCCATCGGCTACACCCGCAACTCGATCCGTAGGCGCTCCCGATGAGACCCGCCTGCCTCGACGACCCCGACTACGACTGCCTCTGGGACGACGACGCCGACGACTGCCCCTGCCAAGACGCCTACGGGCCACCCGCACGCCCCATCGAGACCGTCCCGACAGGAGACTTCCTGTGACGCCCCGCACCATGGCCGCCCGCCTCACCCGCGGCCGCCAACGCGCCGAACGCCGCGACACCCTCCTCGTCCTCCTCGCCCGCATCGACAGCCTGTCCCCCACCGAGGCCGCACTCCTCGTCGAGTACGTGCACGCCGAGCTCGACGCCTCCGACCACCTCCGCGCCACCATCCAGGGCCAGCAGACCGCCATGCAGGACGCGGCCGACCGCACGCGCGCAGCCGAGGCAGCCATCGTCGAGGCCGAGCGGGACCGCGATCAGGCAGTAGCCGCGGTCGTCAACGTCCGCGCCTTCCTCGAACGGCGCGCCCACAACGTCGCAGTGGCCCCGATCGATGTCCTCGCCGCCCTCGACGAGCACCAGGAGCAGACGTGACCGACACCGAGCACACCCCCGAGCTGTGCCAGACCTGCGGCGGCCTCGTCGTCGTCCGCTGGGACCGCATCGAAGGCGTCTCCGGCATCAGCGTCGACGGCCGGCCACTCCCCGCCGCGAGCCTCTGGATCGCCGAGCAGCCCGGCCCGTGCAACCCGCCCGCCAACGACTGAGCACGAAAGGCCCCACCGTGAACGACTGCGGCATGTGCGAGAACCCGATCGAGGACGGCTACCTCTGCCCCGGCTGCACCCGCGCCCTGGCCGACCGGCTCGGCCGTATGCCGCGCCTCTACACCGCCCTCGCGCCCTTCCTGACACCCGGAGCAGCCGGAGACACCACCGGCGGCCGCACGGGCCGCAGCGAGGCACCCCTCCCCGTCGTCGAGCACGTCCTCGACCTCCGCGGCCCCGGCGGCATCGTCGGCGTCCTGGAGGACTGGCACGCAGCCATGCAGCGCGACCGCCACCTCACCCCGCCCCCGATCTTCGGCTCGGTCGAGGGCCGCATCACCCGCGCCGCCTTCGCCCTACGCCGCAACGCGCCCAGCCTCGCCGCCGAATGGCCCGCCGCGGGTCTCCTCGCCCGCGAGATTCACGACCTGGAGCGCAGCGTCGCCTCCATCGCCGGAGCCATCGACCACGCGCCCCGCGGTCAGCGCCTCGGCCCCTGCCCCGCCCAGCACACCGACGGCTCTCTGTGCGGCGCCATCCTCCACCTTCGGCCCGGCGACACGATCGTCACCTGCCCCTGGTGCAGCCACACGTACCCGCCCGGCACGTGGAGCCAGCTGAAGCAGCTCATTGACCACGACGAGCAACAGGCCGCCGCCTGACCGGCCAGTGGCAGTAGGCGTCAGGCAGTTGGCTGGCGACACTCCCGATTGAACGACCGAAGGATTCCTACTCTTCTGTTGGCAGCCGGGCGGCCAACACCCGCGCGAGCTCCCCGGCCGCCCACCCCTCACTGGTGTCGTCCGCAAAGTGCAGTAGCAGCTCCATCGCTTCACGAGCCTCGTAGAGGCTGATCAACGGCAGGCGCGTCGGGTCCGGATAGTCGTCGGTCACCGGGGGCGGCAAGGAGTCCATGGCAGGACAACTCCACGGCACGGCAGACGGACACGATGAAGTCCCAGCCATCTGGTCCGAGGCCGGGCGTCGAAGCCTAGCGTTTTGGCGGTACGCGGAGCGGCACCAGCTCGTCTTGGCCATCCCACTTCGCGAACAGCTGAGGTGGGACGGGCGCGCCCGACGAACCTGCCATCAAGAAGTCGATGGCCTCACCGCCCTTGAGCGAGACCTCACCCGTGCCGCGCAGCCTGAACACGTACGGCAGGTCTTCCTCCTCGAAAACGATGTTCATCGCTGGCGCCGTGCCGTCGTTCCTCAACCGATACAGGTCCCGATTCACATGGTCCACCGCGAGTTCCACCCGCGGCCGAGCGGCTTCCAGCTCCGCCTGCTTCCGCTCAGCCTCCGCCCGACGCTGATCGGCCAGGGCGCCCTCAGCCGCATCGG
Source organism: Streptomyces sp. NPDC047971 (assembly GCF_040653355.1). Taxonomy (NCBI): domain Bacteria; kingdom Bacillati; phylum Actinomycetota; class Actinomycetes; order Kitasatosporales; family Streptomycetaceae; genus Streptomyces; species Streptomyces sp. NPDC047971. Next base: position 43,907 of record NZ_JBEZNW010000008.1, read on the forward strand.
CTGAGCGCTCCGAAGCGTCGGCAGACCGCTTCCCATCCTGCCGAGCCTTGATGGAGACCCACAACGCGACACCGGACAACACGAACGCCGCCCATGCAGGCGTATCTCCCCAATCCATGCCGGGACAATATGACAACAGTCGCGAGCAGCACGAGAGGGCGACGTGATCACTGTTGCCAGACCTCGGGGCCCCCACCCCGCCACTCGATCGGCGGCCACTCCGCCTCGTCCAACCAGCCTGCCCGTCGCAGGAACTCGACCACGTCCGTAAGACTGGTCGCTCGACCGAGGATCTCCCCATTGCAGCGCACCCGCCGGCCACCCTGCTCATCGGGCGGATAGATGATCACGCGCGGCTCGTCCTCGGTCATGGACACCACCCTGAATCCAAGCCCGTCCGGACGCATCCAGACTGCTCCGGACGGCGATAGACACAGCAGAGCCCCACCTCCTGCACGTCGGCGGAGGTGGGGCTCACGCATGCACGACTACTCGGCGGCCTCCTACTGGGACGCCCCCTCCTCTTCCTCGCGCATCCCAATCACGACCATCGCCGTGGCCGCCAAGAGGATCACGGCGCCGATCAGGTACGGGGGCGCAGCCTCGCGGCACCCCGGCCAACGGTGGAAGGCTGCCGCGATCGCCGCTCCGCACGAGTAGGTCTCTCCGGCGATCTGGCTTGTGGTGTACACCGGGATCAGCGCCGCGATCGCTGCGAGCGCCACACCAGCCACTGCCGCCATCTGACGATGCGCCTTCTTGGCCACTACCCCTCCCCCTCCCTCTTCGGCCGCTTCGACCCGGAGCCCGAGTAACCCTTGACGATGTCCTGCACCGTGCTGAACGAAATCCCCAGCTCGGCCCCGACCGACCGCAACGAGGCACCCGGGCGCGCCATCAGCTCCGCCACCGCCCGCTGCCGCGCCTCCTTCAGCGCCTTGTTCCGTCCCGGAAGCGCCTTCAGCACCTCACCCAGCGCCTTCGCCCGCTCCGACGGGTCGGCGATCTCTTCGAGCGCGTCGATGGCTTCGAACACCCGCTGCGCCTCCTCGCTCATCCGGCCCCTCTCCTTGGGCGGGCCACTTCCCAAAGCGTAGGGGGTCCCCCTACAGTGATGGAAGTAGCCCGCGCTACTGATGCAGAACGGCCCCGGCCGGAGTTCGCAGCTCCACATGGCCGGGGCCGGACCCACCCACAACAGCGACGAAGGAGCAGGCCCACCATGGAGCCTACCCAGCTGCCCCAACAGGACGAAGCTCTGCGCCAGACCCGCATCGACGCGCCCATCCGCGACAGCCTCCGCTACATCGCCACTCGGCTCGCCGACCGCCGGCCCGCAGCCCTCATGACCGAAGGCGCCCGCCTCGCAATCGCCCTGTCCGCCGCCGAGTACACCTGCGGCGGCCCCAGCGACGCCGCCGACACCCTGGAGCGCGAACTGCTCCAGCGGATGCCGCACGTCGACCGGCCGGTGACGCGCGGGGAGTACGCACTGCTGCTCAACAAGAAGACCTGGAGCGCTGCCTGATGCGCACCCACCTCCGCAACATCCCACCCATCTTCTACGGCGCCTACGTCCTTGCCGCACTCTCGCTCGCCTGGTCCGCCTACGCCATCACCGACCTCATGATCAGCGGCCCCTTCGGCCTCTCCGTCGCCCTCGCCGGCGACATCGGCTGGCTCACCATCATGTGGGCCGAACACCACCGCCGCGGCGGCCGCGCCGTCATGGCCGCCGGCTGGATCATCGCCATCGGTGTCGGCTTCCTCCTCGTCCTCCACGGCCGTGAGGAAGGCAGCCTCGGACAGACGATTGCCGGCCCGTTCGTTGTCCTCGTCGCCAAGGGAGTTGCCGCGGTCGCCCTGATCGTCACCCGCGACCCCGCAGCTCTCACCGACTCACAGGAAGCGGAGATCAACACGGTCATCCGTGACGGCGAGCACCAGGCCCGCCTCAACAGGGCTCAGCGCGACATCGACGAGCAGCAGGCCGACGCAATCATCGAACGGATCACGCAGCAGGCCCGCATCACCGCCGCCCGCGACCGCACCCACGCACAGCTCATCCGCGACCGCATCGAACTGCGCGCCGAACTCGCCCTCAGCGCACCCCTCGCGCTCAGCCCGGTTGAGCCGGACGAGCTCCCCGCTGAGCCCCTGGCTCACACGTCTGAGCCCTCCACGCTGAGCCCCTCCACGGGCGCCGCGTCATCCCTGCTCAGCGCACCTGAGCCCCCGGCCCAGCAGCCCACCACGTTCGGGTTCTCCGCGCGTACCTCGGCTCAGTCGGCTCAGCGCGTGGAGGCCATCGAGAAGGTGGCTGAGCTCCTGGCTCAGGACCCGGGGCTCACCGCGGCTCAGGTCGAGGAAGTGCTGTCCGTCAGCCCCGCAACCGCCAAGCGTTACCTGCGCGAGGCGCGCAGCCCCCGAGGAGGCACCAAGTGATCTGGGCGACCCGCGGCACGATCGTCGTCGGCCTCTGCATCCTCGTCCGCCAGAGCATCATCTGGTGGAAGCACTCCGGAGGCCGGAAGGGCATCACATCCGACCCCGTCGGCGCCGCCTCCCGGCTCTTCCCCTTCATCGCCTCCTGGTGCTACGGCGCGCTCGGCGTCCTCGCCGTCGGCGGCCTCATCGGCTGGGGCTTCGACGCAGCTCTCTGGATCACGAACTGGCTCGGCGACGTGGCCCTCGTATGGGGAGTCGACGGCAAGGCAGGCGTGTCCTCGCGCGGCAACTACCTCCCCCTCACCGGCGACGGCGCCGGATTCGTCCTGGTGCTCACCGCCGCGTTCTTCACCTGCATGGCGGTCGTCTCCGACCGCGGGCCGTTGAAGCGGGGCGTGTGGTGCGGCCTCTCCCTCGGAACCTCCTCGGGTATCGCAGGGTTCGCCGCTGTGCCGGTCGCCCAAGCAACCAACCAAGTCGGCTTCCTCGTCTTCGGGTGGATCGGATGACGGCCGATGAGCAGCCGGTCGAGGCTGGGGAGCAGCCCAGCAAGCTCGCAGGTGGATGCGTCCTCGTCCTCCTTTTCATTGCTGGGGGCGGGGCCGTGCGCGTCGTTCCCGAGCTGGGCTACACCGTCGCCGGAGTCGCAGCCACCGTCGGATTCCAACGGGCCCGCACATGGGCCGCCGGGCGCCGCGGCCAGACCGCCGAAGAGCCCGACGAGGCCGAGCCGGTCGACGTCGTGGCCGTCCTCCAGGAGCTCGGCACCGACGGGCGGCACGTGCGCCTCACCCAGCTCCAGGAGGCGGCCGGCCTGCCCGACACGAAGGCCGTGCGCGCGCTCCTCGACGAGGCCGACATCCCTGTCCGGTCGGGGGTACGCGCGGGCGGGAAGAACGGGCCCGGCGTCCACCACACGGACATCCCGGCCCACTCCCCCACCACCTCTGCCCCCTCTCCCGGATGTTGTTTGTGCAGCTCAGAGGCTGCCAACGCCAACACCAACACCAGGCCGGACATCGTCCAGGACGAGCACAACCCGAACCGCTGGCACGTCGTGAAGGAGGTGGCCCGATGACCTACTGCGATACCTGGGGATGGTGGACTAAGCCGCAGTGCAGCCACTGAACACCGGCTCTCCGTGGAAGAATTGAGACAACAAGACCCCGGCGGGTGCTGGTAACACCCCCGGGGCGTGGCCGACCGACTAGGAGTCGACGTGTCTGACCCTACCCCGCGATGTCTCGCCACCGATGCTGGTGAGCCGTGCGACGACGTGGTGACTTCCACCGCTCCCATCGCACTCTGTCAGCGCCACCGAATGCAGGTGGCGATCTCCGTTGTCCCCGAGATGTTGCTTGCCGCAGCCAAGCAGGACTACCGAACGCCCCGCGCCGTGCCCCCGCAAATGCAGGCCGTCATCCACGGTTCAGGGCGGGCACCAATGGTGTTGGACACCAGCCACCCCTCGTGCGTGTACTTCCTCGGCCGTAGCGACCGGATCAAGATCGGCCTCACGACGAACCTCGGCCAACGACTCGCCGTTCTCCATGCTGGAGCGGCCGATGTCCACCTGCTGCTCTTCGGACAGCGCCGCCTGGAGGCCGCGCTTCACGAGCATTTCGCCGACTTCCGCATTGCCAACAGTGAGTGGTTCGAGCGGGTTCCAGCCCTTGAGGAGTTCATCCACGCCAAGCGGCGGCTCCCCATCCCCATGACCACCGAAGCCACCACAGGCGTGCGGCGCACAATCCCGTATGTCTCGGCTCGGAACATCGTGGACGTCGGGGCTGAGGCCCTTCTAGAGATGGCCACACGCGCCGCCAAGGATGGCGAAGGTGTCCACATGGCCACCATCGTTGAGGCGTTCCGGGCTGAAGGAGTAGCCGCGCAGTGGTCCCTCGCCGAACTCGGCCGGGCCTACGAGCAGGCCGGGATCCGAGTCCGCACCATCCGAATCGGTAACCGCATCAGCATCGGCATCCATCGAGACGATCTGCGCGAGCTGTCGGCCTGATTGTCAGTCCCGCGCCGTACCGTAGAAGCACTACCCGTTGATTGCGGATGCTGCCCGCCCTCGACGGAGGCCCCAGCCCGCCCCGTCGGAACAGCGCCCGGCGGGGCGGACTCGCACCAACCCTGACTCAGGTCGAGGTCGGAGGAGCCTCAGCAAGATCGCCGTGGACGTCACGTCGCCACCGCACGCCAGCGTTGTCCGTGAAGAACAGGATCGGGAGTCTGGCCTCCATATCGCTGGCAAGAGTCGAAGAAGACTGAAACCAGATCGATCCGCCATCGCCTCGAACCACCTCAACAGGCGGCACCGCCGGCGTTCCGCGCCGAAAGTCGGGATCCGTGTAGAAGCGAACGACCAGATCAGGATCCTCGAACTGGACAGATACTTCGTGCACCGGCTCAGGGCTCATGTTCACCACCTTGACGATCCAAGTGCCATTCCAGGGCGAATCAGCGGTTGGGCGAGTCTGCTCAAGTCGAGGGGTCATTTCGACTGATGCTGCCTGCTGCCGCTTTCGATCATCGGCCTGGGCTCGCAGTTCGTTCCGCTCCAGCTGAAGATTCTCAGACTGCTCGCGGATGAACTCCCGTTGTTCCTTGATCTGTTTCCGTTGGCTCCCCAGGGTTCGTCCGGCAAACCAGGCTGCACCTCCGGCGAACAACGCCGCTATCCAGGTCGGGGCATCGCCCCAGTCGATGTCACTCATGCTCACAGAGGCACGCTAGCCCGAGCAGCGGGGATCGGGGAGGGCCAACATGGAGCCATGCGCGCACCCGTGATCGTCGACACTCACGCCGCCCACGCCGCCACCGGCACCCAGCCCGCAACCGTCCGCAAGTGGATCCAACGCGGGCACCTCATCCACTACGGTTACGACCGCGCTGGCCGGGCCCTCATCGACCTCCACGAGCTCGAGCAGCGCCTCGCCGCCCAGGCCGCTTGATCCCCGCACACACGGAGTGTCACACTGACCCCACGTCCGCCATGTCCGGACACCGACAGGCCCGCCACAGTGCGGGCCTTCGTCATGTCACGAGACGGTCACCCGCCCCCGCAGGACGTACACATTCCGGCACGCTGAACCGATGCGCAGACTCACCGCTGCGGCCATCGCCGCCACCGCCGCCCTCCTCGCCCTCACCGGCTGCAGCAGCCAGACGAGCGACAACAGCCCCCCGACGGCGCCCACCACCACGGCGCCGGCACTGTCCGCCGCTGAGCAGCGGGAAGCCTGCGTTGACGCCTGGGCCGCCACGATCGGCGCCCGGCCCGCAGACTTCAACCCAGAGACCGACACGGACCCGACACCGGACGCGTGCACAAGCCTCTCCGAATCCGACTCCCTCGACGCCTACATGGACGGCCTCCAGCAGACCAACAAGGCCGGACAGGACGCCTTCAAGAAGGCCATCGAGGACGCAGCGTCCGCCGCTACCCCCAGCCCCTGAGACTCAAGGAGGCGCCCGTGGCTGGCAACCCGCGCAACGGGCGCCCCTACCGCCGGCTCACCACCGCACAGCGAGCCCTCGGCCTCCCCTGCTGGATCTGCGGCCACGACATCGACTACACGATCAAGGGCGAGGAAGCGAAGCGCTCCTCCTGGGCGTTCACCCTCGACCACGCCCAGCCCCTCTCCCTCGGCGGCGACCTCCACGACCCCGCCAACGCCCGCTCAGCCCACCGCCGCTGCAACAGCGCCCGCGGCAACCGCACCGCCCCACGTGCCCGAGAGCGAGCCTCACGTTGCTGGTAGGCCCGCCGTGCGCACTCCCGGCCTGGGGGTGACAATCACCTCATGGCAACCTACGAGGGACCCGCGACGGTCACCGCTGACGGCGCCGAGTACGACGTACAGGCATCGCTCGAACTGACGACTGACTCGGTGCCCGTGCCCGGCAGAGCCCCGATGCAGGGACTCCCGTCGTGGCACGGAACCCTGCACGTGACAGACGACGAAGCCGAATGGAACATCTTCCAAGCCGACGAGAAGTCGATCCAGATCGATGGCCGCGTCGGGCAGTTCATCACGACCAATAGCCAGGTCGGAACGGGCGAGATCGTCATCAAGGGAAGCGGCACCGCGCCCTTCGGACGCTGACGGCCGGCTCCACGCCTCGTCGCCCCCGGCCTCGCAGGAGGTGACGTGACGCTCTATGTGATCAGCGGCCCCCCTGCCGCTGGCAAGTCCAGCTGGATCAAAGCCAACGCCCGCGCCCGCGACATCGTCATTGACCTCGACCTCATCGCCACCGCACTCGCCGGCCCCGGCGCACCCCAGTGGAACCACGACCCCGTACTCCTGAAGGTCGCCCACCGCGCCCGGTTCGCCGCCATCGACGAGGCCCTGAGCCACCGCGACACCGTCGACGTCTACCTCATCCACACCATGCCCAGCGCCAAGGCCCTCGCCCGCTACCGGCGCCACCAGGCCGAGCTGGTCACCATCGACCCTGGCAAGGACGTGGTGATGAAGCGAGTGGGAGCCATGCGGGACCCGGCCATGGTGGCGGTGGCGACGCGCTGGTACCGCGAGCAGGCGAAGCGAACTGATCACACAGCGACGCGACAGTCGTCTCGGCAGTGGTGAATCCGCCCAGGGGAGGGGGGTGCTTGGGCATCGTGAAATCTGAGGTCCGGGCGACCCAAAAGCCCTTCTCGCCCGATTTTTTGCGCGGCGGTCTGAAAACGCTATTCACCGGGTTTGACAAACCGGGTAAATAGCGACTCTCCGTAACATCACGGACAGTGACGGGGGTTGGTCATGATCGCGGACAAGATCCGCACCGAACTTGATCAACTCGGTGTCAAGTCCGAAGCACCCGGCCTCTCAGCCGTCGCCATCAGACTCGCCGAGGCACTCGATCGACTCGACCCCTCGGAGTCCCCGACTGCGCAGGCCGTCGTCGCCGACAAGCTCCACGCCCTGATGGTCCGCCTCCGCGCACTCGCGCCGATCCAGGAGCAGGGGGACGGAGTCGATGACATCACTCGCGAGCGAGAGGAGCGCCGCGCCGAGGTCAAGCGCCGCGCCAGCTGAGCCGCTGTACGGCGCCCAGCGCCCCCGCATCGAGACGTCGCCGCCCGGCGCCGTGTCCACCGCGGGCCAAGAGGCCATCGACCTCGCCGCCAAGGTGGGCCTGAAGCTCGACCCCTGGCAGCAGCACGTCCTCCGCGTCGCGATGGGCGAGAACGAGCTCGGTGACTGGGTCGCCTCGGACGTCGCGGTCAACCTCCCCCGCCAGAACGGGAAGGGCGCCCTGATCGAGGCCCGCGTGTTGTGGGGCCTGTTCATCGGCGGTGAGAAGCAGATCCTGCTGTCCGCCCACGAGTTCAAGACCGTACTCAACGCGCGGGACCGCATCGAGGGCCTGATCAAGGGCTGCCCTGACCTGCTGAAACGCGTCAAGGCGTTCGTCAGGACCGTGGGCCGCGAGGGTATCCTCCTCCACGACGGCCGAGAGCTGCGGTACATCGCCCGTTCCAGCGGCTCGGGCCGCGGCTTCACCGCCAGCTGCGTCATCTTCGACGAGTGCATGGTCCTGGACGACGCGGCCATGGCGGCGCTCGCACCCACCACGGACGCTGTCCCCAACAGCCAGCTGTGGTACCTCGGATCCGCCGGTATCGGCGCTGCCTCGCTGCAGCTGGGCAGGCTGCGAAAGCGCTCCCTGGCCGTCCTGGAGTCCGGGGCGCCGGACCCGACGCTCGCCTACTTCGAGTGGTCCATCGACCCCCACGTGAAGGAATGCGGGTCGGGCTGCGACCAGCACGACGAGGTCGACAGCGTCGAGTCGCTACTCAAGTCCAACCCGGCCGTCGGCTACCGGCTGCAGGTCGAGAAGTCCATGAACCGGCGCCTGACGCTGGGGAACGCCCTGTATGCCCGGGAACGGCTCGGCGTCGGCGACTACCCGGACGAGGACGGCGACTCGTGGACCGTCATCGGGAAGGACGCCTGGGAGGCCCTCGCGGACGGCAGCAGCCAGGCTGAGGGGCCGTACGCGTTCGCCATCGACACCACGCCGGAGCGGTCGTACACGTCGATCTGTGTGGCCGGCCGCAACGGTGCGGCAGTCCACGTCGAGGTCATCGAGAACCGCCCGGGCACGCAGTGGGTGCTGGACAGGGCCGCTGAGCTGCACGAACGCTGGAAGCCCCGCTGCTGGGTCATCGACCCGTCCAGCCCCGCCGGCTCCTTCATCAAGGAGCTGGAGGAGCGCCTGGACGTCGAGGTGGTCAAGCCGAGGGCCCGTGACGTGGCGCAGGCCACCGGCCAGTTCTACGACGCGGTGGTGTCGCAGCAGCTGGTCCACATCGGCGGCCAGGCGCCGCTGTCCATCGCGCTCGCGGGCGCCAGGAAGCGAGACCTCGGCGAGGCGTGGGCGTGGGCCCGGCGCGGCGTCGGCATCGACATCAGCCCGCTCGTGGGCGTCACGCTCGCCCGCTGGGGGCTGAGCGCGGAGATCGAGGAGAAGCCGGTGGAGGTGGAGCCATGGGTCGCGTACGACTGACTCGCGTGGGCGTGGCCCGGGGTGGGGTCCTGGCCGGCGGCGGGATGGTCGCGGGCGGCGCGGGCCTGGCGCTGGGCCTGGCCGCGGCGCTGGTCGTAGGGGGCGCCCTCCTCGTCGCCTACTGCCTGTTCGTGACGGACGTGGGCGGTGAAGGCCCGTGACGAGCCTGTGGAAGTCCCGTCGGCGCAGCGGCGGCGGCCGGAGCATCGCGACGATCGACGACTACGCGCAGCTGCTGCAGGAGTCCCTCGGCTACGGCGGATGGTCGTCGCTGGGGATCACGCAGACGCAGCCCGGGCAGGCCGCGGAGAAGGCCCCTGGCGACCTTCCTGGTTACGCCACGCTGTTCGCGACGAACCCGATCGTGTGGGCGTGCATGGTGGTCCGGCAGTCGGTGTTCTCGTCGGCCCGGTTCACGTGGCAGCGGATCAACAACGGCCGCCCGTCGCAGATGTTCGGCAACACCGAGCTGGCCGTCTTGGAGACGCCGTGGGTCGGCGGGACGACGCAGGATCTCCTGGCCCGGGTCGTCCAGGATGCCGACCTGGCCGGCAACTCGTACTGGATGCGCGACGGCGCCGAGGTCGTGCGGATGCGGCCGGACTGGGTGCAGATCGTCCTGGAGCGGCGGACCGTGCACGGCGGCCAGCTGGGTTGGCGCCGGTACGGCTACCTCTACCAGGAGCCCGGCTGCGACCCGGTGTTCCTGTGGCCGCACGAGGTCGCACACTTCGCGCCGGTGCCGGATCCGCTGGCGACGTACCGCGGCATGTCGTGGCTGACGCCGGTGCTCCGGGAGACGCAGAACGACAACCTGATGTCGGCGCACAAGCGGAAGTTCATGGAGAACGCCGCGACGCCGAACCTGGTGGTCCGCCTCGACAGGGAGATCACGCCCGAGGCGTTCGCCGCGTTCAAGGCCAAGATGGACAGCGGCCACAAGGGCGTCGAGAACGCCTACAAGACGCTCTACCTGGGCGGCGGCGCGGACGTCACAGTCGTGGGCAAGGACTTCGTCCAGCTCGATTTCGCGAAGGTCCAGGGCGCCGGAGAGACCCGCATCGCGTCGGCCGCTGGTGTCCCGCCGGTCATCGTCGGTTTCTCCGAGGGCCTGGCGGCCGCCACGTACTCCAACTACGGGCAGGCCCGCCGGCGCCTCGCGGACGGCACGATCCACCCGCTGTGGGGCAACGCCGCCGGATCGTTCGCTCCCCTGCTCACATCCCCCGGGTCCATGACGCGGCTCTGGTACGACGCGAGGGACGTGCCGTTCCTCCGCGAGGACCGCAAGGACGCCGCCGAGATCCAGGGCATTCAGACCAGGTCGATCCGCACGCTCGTCGACGCCGGCTACATCCCGGAGACCGTCGTCGCCGCCGTCGAGGCCGAGGACATGACCCTGCTGCGGCACTCCGGCCTGTACAGCGTCCAGCTCCAGAAGCCCGGCGAGTCCGGGCCGACCGCCGAGCCCACACCACCTGAGGAGGGGACCTGATGGGCACCCTGCACCCCGCGGCGCGCGACCTCACCAGGTCCGCGCCTTTCTCATTCCAGAGGGCCGCTGACGACGAGGACGACGGCGACGGCCGGACCCTGCGCGGGTACGCCGCCGTCTTCGGCCAGGGCACTGAAATCGACTCGTGGGAAGGGACGTTCAGCGAGAAGATCCGCAAGGGCGCCTTTCGCAAGACGATCCGCGAGCAGACCCCGGTCCTGCAGTTCGACCACGGCCGGCACCCGCTCATTGGGTCGCTGCCCATCGGTTCCATCGCCGACCTGCGCGAGGACGACGAGGGCCTGTACGTCGAGGCCCGGATCACCGACAACTGGCTGATGCAGCCCGTACGGGACGCCATCAGCGAGGGCTCCGTGAACGGCATGTCGTTCCGGTTCGAGGTCGTCCGCGAGCAGTGGACCGACGTGCACGGCAAGGTCGTCCGTGACGACGAGATCGGCCAGCTGCTGTGGCAGCCGGGCGACCGCGGGCCGCTGCAGCGCGAGCTTATCGAGCTGAAGTGCCGCGAGCTCGGCCCGGTTGTCTTCCCGGCCTACGCGGGCACGAGCGTGTCCGTACGGGCCCGGGACATGGCCGACGGCCTGGCTGCCGACGACCAGCTGACCCGGCAGATCCGCGCGTCCCTCGCGCGTGACGCCGCCACCCCGCAGATCCCTGATGACCCGGCGCTGCGCCGCGAGGTCGCCACTGCGCTCCTCTATCAGCGCCCCGGCCAGATGCCGCGCGGCCAGCACGTCGTAATCGACGTCGCGGCGGCTGCCGATCCGGAAGAGATCGGGCGCCAGGTCCGCGACACGATCCGGACGTACCGCGAAGCCACCTGGCCGCTCCCCGAGCGGCCGGCCCCCGAGACCACACCCTCTGGCGCGCCGCTCGAACGGGAGCACCCGCCAACCCTCACAGACGCGCCGCCCGCTGTTGGGCACCCGTCGCCATCACCCAGCACAGAACGCCGCCGCGGCCACATCCGAGAGATCGGCGCGGCCATGGACGACGTTCTGGCATCCATCGAAGCGAAGGAGCAGGGCTGATGCCCGACCTCAAGAACCTCTCCCACCAGCAGGCCGTGATCCGCCTCAAGGACATCCGCGCTCAGCTCGAAGAGCTGGAGAAGCGCGACGACCTGACCGAGGAGGACGAGCGCCAGTTCGACGAGCTGACGCAGGAGTTCACCGACGTCGACGACCACCGCCGCCAGCTGGAGCGCCGCTCCGCCCTGGACCGGGTTCGCGCCCGTACGCAGGCGACCGACCGGGCGCCCTCCGCGCTCTCGGTGCAGCGGGGCACGTCGATCGGCAGCGGCGGCGACTACGACACGGACCCGATCCTCAACCCGGACTCCGTGGAGGACCGCCGGTTCCGCAACCCGTGGAACCTCGACGAGATGCGGGCGTTCGGCCGCTCCCCCGAGGAGACCAGCCAGGAGCTGCGCGCCCGCGCTCTGTGCGCCGTCGAGAAGATGACCGGCGCCAACGACCGGATCCGGTCGGTCGCGACGGACATCCTGGAGCGCTGGGACGACAAGCGGGGCAGCATCGCCCGCATGTGCCTGGCCACGTCCTCGCCGGAGTACCTGCGGGCCTGGTCCAAGCTGGCCCGCGGCAAGGGCCACATGGTCACCCCGGACGAGCAGCGCGCCCTGGAGCGCGCCATGTCCCTCACCGACAGCGCGGGCGGCTACCTGGTCCCGTTCCAGCTCGACCCGACGGTCATCATCACGTCCAACGGCTCGCGCAACCAGATCCGTCAGGCCGCGCGGCAGGTCGTCGCGACCGGCGACGTGTGGAACGGCGTCTCCGCAGGCGCGGTGTCGTGGCGGTGGGCCGCCGAAGGCACCGAGGCCGGCGACAACGCGCCGACGTTCGCGCAGCCGACCGTGCCGATCCACAAGGCCGACGGGTTCGTGCCCATCAGCATTGAGGCCCTGGAGGACGAGGCCAACGTCACCCAGGAAGTCGGCCGGCTCCTCGCCTTCGGCAAGGACACCCTGGAGGCCGCCGCGTTCACCACGGGTACCGGCTCCGGCCAGCCGACGGGCATCATCACCGCCCTGGCCGGCGGATCCAGCGAGGTGGCCCCGACCACGGCGGAGACGTTCGCTGTCGCGGACATCTACAAGCTGGACCAGGCGCTGCCCGCCCGCTACCGGGCGAACGGCTCGTGGATGGCGAACCGGGCCATCTACAACCTGGTGCGGCAGTTCGACACCGAAGGCGGTGCGGACCTGTGGGAGCGCCTCGGCGCGGACGTGCCTCCGATGCTCCTGGGCCGCCCGGCGCTGGAGGCCGAGGACATGGACGGGGCGTTCAACCCGGCTGCGTCCGCGGACAACTTCGTCCTGCTGTTCGGTGACTTCGAGCACTACGTCATCGCCGACCGGATCGGCATGACGGTGGAGTTCCTGCCGCACCTCGTCGGTGCGAACAACCGGCCGACCGGCCAGCGCGGCTGGTACGCGTACTACCGCGTCGGTGCCGACAGCGTGAACGACGCCGCGTTCCGTCTCCTCAACCTGGAGACCACCGCCTGATCAGCCACCACCGAGGGGGCCGCGTCCTGCGGCCCCCTTCGTGCTGAGCGAAGGGAGATCACCAGAGATGGCGATCAAGCGGTGCACCACATCGTTCGCTGCGGTCGTGGACGGCGCGCCCCGCGTCGTGCGGCCCGGCACGCTCGTCGAGGACGGCGACCCGATCCTCAAGGGCCGGGAGCAGTTCTTCGAGAGCGTCGACACGTACATGTCCCGGCGGCGCCCCGAGACCGAGGCGGCCACGGCGGAGCCGAGTGAGAAGCGCTCCCTGCCCTCGCGCAGGGCCGCGAAGAAGACCGCGGGGAAGAAGCCCGCGGCGGCCGCCCCGGAGCCGGTCGTCGAGACCGCCCAGGGCGACAGCACCGGACAGGACGAGCAGCAGGAGGGCACGTCATGAGGCACAGCCTCTACAACGTGGCGCTGGCGAAGTCGACGATCCTTCCCGCCGCAGCCCGGACCAGCACCACGACGGGCGCCACCGTGGACCGCATGACCGACGAGGGCGGGTTCCGCTCCGCGCTGGTCGTCGTCCACGCCGGGACCGTCACCGACGGCACGCACACGGTCGCGGTGCAGGACTCCCCCAACGGCTCGGACTGGACCGCGGTCGCGGACGAGTACCTCCAGGGCACCGAGCCCGCGCTCACGTCGTCGAACGACGAGCGGATCCACGAGATCGGCTACACCGGCCACCAGCGGTACCTGCGTGTCGTGGTGACCGCGTCCGGGTCGCCCTCTACGGGCGGCGTGTACGCGGCGACGATCCTCCTCGGCTGGCCTCGGAAGATGCCCCCGTCCAGGGCGTAAGGGGGAAGGATGCCGTACGACCTCGGCGCGACCGCGCGCCTGACCGCCGAGTGCCGGGACCCGGGCGGCACCCTCGCCACCGCCGGCGGCGTCACCGTCACCGTGACGCTGCCGGACGGCTCCACCGTGACCCCGGTCGCGAGCGAGAACGGGACCGGCCTCTACCGGGTCGACTACCCGACCGTTCAGGCCGGGCGGCACGTGATCCGCTGGGTGTTCACGGCGCCCGCCGATGCGCACACGGACAGCTTCGACGTTCGCGAGGCCGCCCCGCCGGGGATCCTCTCGCTTGCCGATGCCAAGACCCATCTCAGCAAGACGTCGTCGGCCGACGACGACGAGCTCCGCTCCTGGATCGAGTCGATCACGTCGGGCATCGAGGGGCTGTGCGGGCCGGTCATCGTCCGGCCCGTCACCGAGCGCGTCACGTTCCGGCGCGCGTCGTCGCTCGCCCTGCGCGCCATCCCGGCGATCGAGCTCGTCACCGTCGTCCCGCTGCTGACGGGCGGGGTCGGATACGACGTGGTCGACCTCGACCTCGACCCGGACACCGGGATCGTCCGGCGCCTGGACGGCGGCGTCCTCGTCGGACCGCTGCTCGTCACCTACCAGGTTGGACGCCCGATCGTCCCGGCCGCGCTCACGTCGGCGGCCCGGATCATCCTGCGGCACCTGTGGCAGACGAAGCAGGGCCCGCAGCGGCCGCAGCTCGGCACCGGCGACTTCGACGTGAACGAGCCCGTGCAGGGCTTCGGCTACGCCATCCCGAACCGTGCGCTGCAGCTGATGGAGCCGCACCGACTGCCGCCGGGGGTGGGCTGATGGCGACCTCCGCCGTACCCAACGTGATCGACGCGCTGTTGGAGATCCTCAGTGAAGCACCAGCGCTCACCGGAGTGCAGATCGTCGACGGCCCGCCGGTCGACGACCAGGCCGTCGCGGATCAGCTGTGCATCGGCTACCAACCGGGCGAGGGTGAAGCCGCCTCCATGGCGCAGGACTTCGCCTACGCGGGCGCCCGCCAGCGTAACGAGGACGGCGCCGTCGTCTGCTGGATCGACTGCTGGTCCGGCGACAAGGAGATCCGGCCTACGAGGCTGCGCGCCTTCGAGCTCCTGGCCGTCGTCGAGGACGCCCTGCGGGCCAGCGACAGCAACCGCGAGGCGCCGACCCTCAGCGGCGCTGTCCAGTGGTCGCAGGTGAAGGCCGGCTCCCTACGGCAGGCCATCACGGACCAGGGCGCCCGGGCGGGCCTGGCCTTCACCGTCACATACTTCGCCCGCATCTGACCCACCCCCTTGAACAAGGAGACAGCGATGGCGCGCGTGCGCTTCATCGGCCCCCAGCCGGTCACCGTGCCGGAGCTCGGGGGCCGCAGGATCCACCCGGACGAGGTCGTCGACGTACCGGACGCCCGGTACGACGGCTACGTCTGCCAGCCCAGCAACTGGGAGCCCTTCGAGGAGCCCAAGACCAGCGCGCCCGCAGCGAAGAAGGCCGCGGCCAAGAAGGGGAGTGAGGACTGATGGCGATCGGATCGGGTCTCGGCGGTCAACTCGGCATCGTCGCCGAGTCGACCTACGGCACGTTCGTGGCACCAACCAGGTTCCTGGAGTTCACCAAGGAGTCGCTGGTCCTGAAGAAGACAACGGCCCAGTCCGCGGGCGTGGCCGCCGGCCGGCTGATGGCCCTTTCGGACCGCCGGGTGCTGACGCAGAAGGAGGTCTCCGGCTCGATCGAGATGGAGGTCACGAACACCGGGATGGGGCTGCTGCTGCAGGCCCTGATGGGTACGACCGTGACCCCCGCTCAGCAGGAGTCCACGGACGCCTACCTCCAGGTGCACAACCTGGCGGACAACTTCGGGAAGTTCCTCACGATCCAGAAGGGCGTGCCGCTGACGACCGGGGTCGTCACCGACAAGTCGTTCGTGGGCTGCAAGGTCGCGGGCGCCGAGTTCTCGTGCGACGTCGGCGGGATGCTGATGTCGACGTGGGAGATCGACGGCAAGGACTGCTCGGAGGCCCAGACCCTCGCCACGGCGTCGTACCCCGCTCGGTCCCCGTTCCACTTCGGGCAGATGGCCATCAAGGCCGGCGCGTTCGAGTCCGAGGTGGCGCTCGACGGCATCCGCAAGGTGTCGGTGAAGTTCGAGCGGCCGATGGCCACGGACCGGTTCTACGCCGGACAGTCGGGCCTGAAGAAGGAGCCGATCTCCAACGACCTGGTGAAGGTGACCGGGTCGATCGAGATGGACTACGTTGGCACGACCCTCGACGACCTGCACACCTCGGACGGCGAGACGTCGCTGGTGTGGGAGTTCGTGGGCCCGCAGATCGAGACGACGTACAACGAGACGTTCCGGATCGTCCTGCCTGCGATCAAGGTCGACGACGCTCCGCCGACGATCGACGGCTTCGAGGTCATCAAGCCGACCATCAACTTCACCGCGCTGTACGACGGCACGAACCCTGTGTCGATCGAGTACCTGTCCACCGACACCGCCGCGTGACGGGAGGTACGCCATGGCCGTCGGCTCCGTCCAGGTCACCGGAACCGGGCAGCTCCTCGAACTGTCCCGCCGTCTGCACGCTGCCGGCGGCCCGAGGCTGAAGCAGAACTTCGCCCGCCGGATCCGCCGTGCGGGCGAGCCCCTGAAGGACGACCTGCAGCAGACCATCCGGAACCTGCCGATCAGGGCAGAGCCGCGGAAGTCCGGGAGCCGGGGCGGGCCGTCGCCGACCACACGCCCGCTGCGGGCCACGGTTGCCGAGGCGGTACGGCTGTCCGTCCGCACTGGCGGCAACCCGGGTGCCCGGGTGTGGGTCGACCGGTCGGCGCTGCCATCGGACCTGAAGAACATGCCGTGGGTCATCAACAGCGCGAACGGCCGGATCCGGCACCCGGTGTTCGGCAACAAGAAGCGCTGGGCGAACCAGTGGACCACCCCGCTGTGGTGGGACAAGACCGTTCAGCGCCACACCCCGCGCATGACCGCCGAGGTCGCGCGGGTTCTCGAAGACGTCCGCCGCCAACTCGCATAGGGAGCCAGCGTTGATCATCGTCTACACCCCGAGCGGCGACGAGCCCGAGCACTACGACGCCCGGTCGCTGAAGGTCTCCGAGGCGTCGATCGTCGCGCGGACCATCGACCAGACCTGGCAGCAGGTTCAGGCCGGCCTGCCGGAGGAAGACCTCGACGCGATGCGCGCGATCGTGTGGGTCATCAAGAAGCGCTCGCAGCCCTCGCTGCGGTTCGGCGATTTCGACCCGGGTGTCGAGGAGATGGTCACCCGGTACGACAAGGAAGAGATCAAGAACTGGGTGACCAACGCGGTCGAGATCGCGCAGGGCGAGGGGCTCACCGAGGAGCAGACCCGCGCGGGCCTGACGAAGGTGCCCGACGCCGCGGCGGACCCTGAGCACGCCCGGGACACCATCGAGCGGATTCTCGCGGCCCCAAAAGAGCCGGAGCCCCTCGCCCAGCAGAACCCGCCACCGAGCGAGACACCCGAGACCTCGGCTGCCTGAGAGACGAGTACCTCGGCCTGTTCGCCCACCTCCTTCACATCCCGCCGGCCGCCGTCGACGAGCTGCTCGTCGAGGACTTCGAGCGGCTCGTCGGCTGGATCGACCGGCACCTAGCCCAGCAAAACGGAGGTGGTGAGTGATGGCGACGCTGAACTTCCTCCTGTCGGGACAGGACCGCCTGTCGCACGTGTTCGACCGGGCCGGGGACGCCGCGACCCGACTGCACCGCAGGATCAGCGCCGCCACCACCAACTCCTCCACGGCGATCAACCGGCTCCAGAGCACCGCTGCCACCCGCCTCGCCGCGCTGGACGGCTCCGCCCACGACAGCGGCAAGGCAGTGGACGCGCTGAAGGGCGCGCTCGTCTCGCTCGCACCGGCGGCCATCCCGGCCGCAGCGGCATTCGCTCCCCTTGCCGCAGGGGTGGGCGCCGCGGCTCTGGCGACGGCCGCCTTCGGTGCCGCGCTCGGCCCGCAGATCTCCGCGCTCGGCGAGGCGACGAAGGCCGAGGAGAAGTACCGAGACGCGGTCGAGGAGTCCGGCGCTACGTCGGAGGACGCGGTCAAGGCACAGGCCGCCTACGCGAAGCAAATGGCCAAACTCCCGCCCGCCACCCGCGAGGCGGCGGCCGCGCTGTCGGTCCTGAAGGACGAGTACAAGGACTGGTCGAACGGGCTCGCCAAGGACACGATGGCCCCGGTGACCAAGGGCATGGCCCTGCTCTCCGAGCTGCTGCCCAAGCTGACCCCCATGGTCCGCGGCGCGGCCCAGCAGTTCGACCGCCTCGTCACGGTCGCGGCGGGCGGCGTGCAGACCCCTGGCTTCGACGGGCTCATGAGCCGCATGGAGCGGTTCACGACCGGCACGCTGCGCCGCGCCAACGACGCGCTGGTCCACTTCATGCGGACGGCCGACACGGGCAAGGCGGGCGGCGGCCTGGCCGAGTTCATGGACTACGCCCGCGCGCAGGGCCCGCTCGTCGCCGACACGCTGCGGAACGTCGGGCAGGCCCTGACGAACCTCCTGACCGGGGCATCTGGTGTGGGTGTCTCGATGCTCGAAGTCGTCAACACGCTCAGCCAGATCGTGGCCGCTGTCCCGCCGGGTGCGATCAGCACGCTGCTGCAGCTGGTCATCGCACTGAAGGCCGTGCGACTGGCGGCTATCGGCATGGCTGCGGGCAAGGCGGCGATGGCCGCGTTCGGTGCGCAGATCGTGGCGATGCAGGCCGCGGCCGCCGGCACTACCGGCCGGATGGCTGCGCTCACCGCCAGCTTCGGCGCGCTGTCCCGTGGGGCGAAGCTGGCGCTCGTCGGCTCCGGGATCGGGCTGCTCGTCCTCGCCCTGGCGGAGCTGTCGCAGATGGGCCGCGCCGCGCCGGCCGACGTCGACAAGATGACCAGCAGCATCGCCCAGCTCGGGAAGACGGGAAAGCTGTCGGGCGAGGCCGCGCGGGTCATGGGGCAGGACTTCGGCACGCTGGAGCAGAGCCTGCGCACCCTGGCCCGGCCGTCGAATCTCGACAAGACCCAGCAGTGGCTGACGCAGCTCATCGGCATGGACTCCACTCCTGTGAAGGAGGCGAAGGAGAACGTCGGGGCGCTCGACAACGCCCTCGCCGGGCTGGTGAAGAACGGCAGCCCGGAGCTCGCCGAGGCGGCGCTGAAGCGGGTAGCGGCAGGGTTCAAGGGCATGACCGAGGGCGAACTCCGCGACAAGCTCACGGGCTACCGGGAAGCACTCGCGGACATGGCGTTCGAGGCCGAGCTCTCGGCGGAGGCCATGGGCCTGTTCGGGAAGCAGGCGCAGCAGACCAAGGCCAAGTTGGACGCGCAGAAGGTGTCGGCGGACGGGCTGCGGCAGGCGATCTTCGCGCTCAACCAGGTGAACCGCGATGGCATCAGCGCACAGATCGCTTTCGAGGCGTCGCTCGATGAGAGCACCGAGGCGGCGAGGAAGTACCGCGATATCTGGAAGGAGTCCGGCGGCGCGCTCGACCTGAGCACGGCGAAGGGCCGGGCGGCCGCCACGTCACTGAACGACCTGGCCGCGAAGACGGAAGAGGCCGCCGCCGCGGCGCGCCAGCAGGGCCAGTCGTGGCAGCACGTCAACGGCATCATGGACCGCGGCCGTGGCCGGCTCATCGCCGTCGCCATGCAGATGGGCATGAACCGTGATCAGGCGAAGCGGCTGGCCGACCAGATCCTGAAGACCCCCGACAAGACCGCCCGGTTGAAGGGCAACCTGGAGGATCTGCAGGCGAAGCTGGCCGACGCGAAGCGACGGCTCGGGTCGGTGCCGGATGCCCGTAAGGCGCAGGTCCGGGCGGAGATCGGCCAGCTGCAGGAGAAGATCCGGCAGGCCAAGGGTGCGATCAACTCGGTGCACGGCAAGACCGTGTCGATCATGATCGACTACCGCACCCGGAACTCCGGGGCGTCCAACTTCGCCAAGTCGATCGGCGGCTACGCGGGCGGCGGTACCCCGCATGCCGGCGAGTGGGCGTGGGTCGGTGAGGCTGGTCCTGAGCTGATCCACTTCAAGACCGGCAACGCCCGGGTCTACGACCACCAGGCGTCGATGCGCATGGGCGCGCCGACTCCCGGCCGTGCCCTGGCGACGGCTGCCGGTCCGGGGGGCGGGGGCACGACAGTGGTGAACAACTTCACCATCAACGGCGCGCTCGACCCGGTCGCGGTCGGCGACCAGATCCGCAGGGTTCTGCTGACCACCCAGCGAACGATGGGGCTTCCCCCGGGGACGGTGATGTCGTGACGCTCACGATCGAGATGGCGTTCGGGTTCTCCCCCGCGGCCACGAGCCTGACGTGGACTGACGTCACCGACTGGGTGGACCTGCGGCAGGCGATCCGGATCACGCGGGGCGCGTCGGACGAACTGTCGCAGACGCAGGCCGGCACCTGCGGCATCACCCTGGACAACACCGACGGCCGGTTCACGGCGGGCAACGCCAGCTCGCCGTACTACCCGTACATTCGGCCGGGCTGCCCGATCCGGGTCACCAAGACCGTGAACGGCAACGACTACCACCGGTTCTACGGGCTGGTCACGGACTGGGGCCAGAAGTGGCGGGGCCTGCAGGACACCGTCCGGATCGCCTGCTCGGATCTCTTCAAGCTCCTCGGCGGGGACGAGAACCTGCAGGCGATGCTCGTCGAGGAGATCCTGCAGCTCGGCCCCCACGCCTACTACCCCCTGTCCGAGCCGTCCGGGTCCACGTCGGCCGGAGACATCGCGGGCGCCGGCGCGGGGGCGCTGTCCATCGCGCAGGCCGGGGCCGGCGGAACGCTGGAGTTCGGCGAGGGGACCGGGCCCGGCGCGGACGGGCTGAGCACGCCGCTGTTCACGCCGGCCTCGTCGAACAACGGCAAGTACCTGAGTGCCGACTGCGGGGTGCCGTTCTCCGAGGCGACCACAGAGAACTATCTGTTCATGGAGTGCTGGTTCAGCACCTCGACCACCGGGCGCGTCCTGTTCTCGCTGCGCAGCGCCGACAATCAGCATCAGATCATCTTCAGCCTGGAGTCCGGGACCGGGAAGCTGCGGGTCCAGTGGACTGTGCTCGGCGGCCTGCTCGCCGGGTTCGGCTCGATGGTCGTCGCCAGCGCCAACTTGGCGGACGGCGCGCAACATCACGTGCTCTACGACGAGCAGGCCGGCGAGGTCTTCATCGACGACGGCTCGGCGCTGTCCATGAACATCGACGGGATGTACGACCTGCAGCACATGACCGTCGGCGCCTACGCCAACGACAGGTTGTGGGCCGGGACCATCAGCCACATCGCGATCCACGCGCCCGTGTCCGCGCCGCCGACGTCCGTGTACACCTCGCACTACGACGCCGGCGCGAACGGCTTCTCCGGCGAGGACGCTGACGACCGGATCCTGCGCCTGGCGGGGTACGCGGGCATCGCCGCGATCGTCCCCTCCGGCGACTTCTCCCCCGTGGCGTCGCAGGGCGAGGGCGGGCAGACGGCACTGGAGATGATGCGGCAGGTCGAGTCGACCGAGGGCGGGAAGCTCGCGGCGGACCGCGGCTCGGCGTCGCTGATCGTCCAGGCGCGTTCCGTCCGCTACAACGCTGCCTCCGCGCTGTCGCTGGCCTACGCCGACCTGGAGACCCACGAAGTTGAGTCGACGACGGATGATCAGAAGTTGGTCAACACGGTCACGGCGTCCCGGCCGGGTGGCGCGACACAGCGGGTCGCGAGCGACTCGTCCCGGCTGGCGTTCGGGCCGAAGCGCCAGGAGCTCACGCTACTGAAGCTGACCGACGGCGAAGTCCTCGACGCCGCATGGTGGCTGGTGTCCCGGTACGCCGACCCGCAGCCGGAGATCCGGCAGGTACCCGTCGAGGCGTACTCCCTGCCGGACGCCACGTTCGAGGCGCTGCTCGCCGCCGACATCTCCACGGTCCTCACCATCACCGACCTGCCCGCGACCGCGCCCGCGCCGACAGCAGCCGTCACCGTCGAGGGCTACGTCGAGACCATCGGACAGAGCAGCCACCGCCTGGACTTCCACACCAGCCGCACCAACACCGACTCGGTGTGGGTCCTGAACGACACCGTCTACAGCGTCCTGGACTCCACGACACGCCTGGCCTACTGAGAGAGGAACGCCCATGATCGCGGTTGTGCGCGCCGAGGAGTTCTACCTGCCGCCGCCCGAACTCTCGCCGGACTCCTGGGTCCTGCTCCCGCCTGCAGAGCGCGTGTGGCGCTGGGTGGAGTACAAGCAACAGCGCCGCGTCACCCCGCCCGAGGGCGTGCTCCTGGGCGTGCAGCTGTGGGCCCGGATCAACCACAACCGGTGGCTGGCCGACTGCCCCTGCGGCTCCGCTCAGGTGGCCACCCCGGCCGACCCCAGGTTCGCGTGTACCGAGTGCGGCTACGGCTGGGCGGCCCTGGTCTTCCCCGAGGATCCCGCCGCGGTCGAGGACGCGCTCGCCGAGCTGCTGCCGCATGAGCGGAACTGGACGCATCCCGACGCGCCGCCGCCGGCCCGCGTCGTGCCGCCGTCGCCGCCGAGGAAGGGGGCCCGCTGATGCCCGCGCCTGTAGTCACCCCCCGAACATGGGTCGTTGGCGAGGTCGTCACCGCGGCCATGATGAACGCCGAGATCCGCGATCAGATGACGGGTCTGGTCGGGATTCTCTGCTGCACGCAGGTGGTCGCCACCGCGTTCTCGCTGCCGTCCCACGCCTCGAACTACACCGCGATCTCATGGGCGTCGATCGCATCCTCGAACGACACATCGATGTGGAACAGCGGCCAGGCGACACGGCTCGTGGCGCCGCGTGCCGGGACCTACATCATCCACGGCGGCATCACCTGGCCAGGCACGCTCAGCACGAACGACGCGCGCACGGAGATCAGGGCCAACGGCTCCGGCACTGTTCTGTCCACCGCCAAGTCGGGCACCCAGCGCGGCAGCACCGGCAACATGCAGTCGACGTTCTCCGGCGTCGCGATCTTCACCGCTGCGAGCCAGTACATCGAAGTGTTCTGCAACCAGAACAGCGGCTCGTCGCTGTCTCTCCCCGCCACGTTCGGCATGACCTGCGTCAGCCAGGCCACCAGCTGACCGCATCCCCCTCGCCTGCCCCGTGCCCGTTGGCCGGGGCTTCGTCTTTCCTGGAGGGCTCATGGCCAAGACCGGGCCACAGCGCATCCCCGGGGCCGTCTTCGATCTTTTCTTCGGCACCGGCCAGTACAGCGGCTCCGACATGGAGGTCAACTGCGGCGTCATCCACACCACCGAGGGACCCAGCCTCTACAACTACGGCGGCGGCGCCAGCGCCCCGACCGTCACCTCGGTACCCGACTTCAAGAACAAGCGCCTGGTCCACCACCAGCACTTCGACGTCGACGAGTCCGCCCGCGCCCTCGTCAACAAGCCGGGCGGCGTCCAGACCAATCAGGCCAACGCCTTTCAGTGGGAGCTCGTCGGCACCTGCGACCCGGCCACTCACCGCTCGTGGACGAACAAGGGCATCGCCCACATCTACTGGCCCGAGCCGCCCGACTGGGCCGTGCGCGACGTAGCCGCGCTAATGCGCTGGCTCCACGACCAGCACGGCATCCCGCTGACCGGGCGTTCCGAGTGGCTCGCCTACCCGGCCAGCTACGGCAACAGCCGCGTGCGAATGACCTTCACCGAGTGGACCAACTTCCGCGGCTGGTGCGGCCACCAGCACGTCCCCGAGAACGACCACGGAGACCCCGGCGCCCTGCCGTTCTCCCGCATTCTGGCCGCCGCAAAGGGCGGCGCCGTAGAGGAGGAAGACATGCCGACCGCCGCTGAATTCGCAGCAGCTGTCATGGAGTACCGGGTCGAGGACCCGCGGACCGAGGGCACCCAGTACGTGCCGCTCAAGGAAGTCCTGTGGTGGACGGGGGCAAACGCGGCCCAGGCCGCCGCGACCATCAAGGCGCAGTCGGCCGCGATCGCAGCCCTCGCCGCCCAGCTCGGCGACGAGGTCGACACCGAGACGGTCGTGGCCGCCGTCGAGCGCGCCATCGCCGAGGCGACCGTTCAGGTCCGCGTCGACGTCACCGGCCCCACCAACTCCTGACCCCGAACGGAGAACACCTCATGCGCATCTTCGGACGCGAGCCCGCGCTCGTCATCGCCACCATCAGCGCCGCCCTGTCGCTCCTCGTGACCTTCAACGTGGGCCTGACCGGCGAGCAGGCCGGCGCGATCGTCGCTGCCACCTCTGCCGTCCTCGCCGCAGCCACCGCCGTCATGACGCGGCCGATCGCGCCGTCTGCGTTCACCGGCCTCGTCGCCGCTTCCGTGGCTCTGCTGGCCGCCTACGGATTCCACGTGGCCCCGGAGACCGTCGGCGGCCTGAACGCCATGGTGCTCGCGGTGCTGGCCCTGGTGACCCGGGGCCAGGTGTCCCCGGCGCCGAGGCCGGGCGCCCTGCCGCAGCAGTAGTCCCACCCGCACCAGCACAACCGGAGGTCACCGCGTGGACGCTGCGACGCTCGCCGCTGTCGGAACCATCGTCGCAGGCCTCGCGGTGGCCGGGGCCTCTCTGGTCGGCCACCGCAGCCAGTCCCGCACCGCCCAGGGCGGCCAAGTCCTCGACGGCTACTCGCGGTTCGTCGACGACCTGCAAGAGGAACGCGTCCAACTCCGCGACCAGCTGGCCGAGAAGACCACCGAACTCGCCGCTGCCTACGCCGAGCTCGCCAGCGAGCGAGCCAGCACGGTCGACCTGCACCGACAGATCGCCGAACTCACCGCCGAGCGGGACACCTTGCTCGCGCGCCTCGTCGAGTTGGAAGGACGCCCCGCGTGACGCCGACGCCGCACAAGAAGCCCAGCGCCCTGGTCCGCGCGCTCGCCCCGCGCTGGCGCAAGCTCGCCCTGGCCGCCGTGCTCCTGGTCCTGGCCGGCGCCGTCGTCCTGATCTGGCACCGAATCGACCTGGAGATCGCCGCACGCGAGCAGGCCGTAGCCGAGGCGAACCTACGCGGGGACGCGGCATCAACCCTTGCGGGAGACGTTCGCGTCCTGCGTGCTCAGGTCGAGGCGCTGGGCGAAGCGCCTGCGGCCCCCGAGCCGGAGCAGGCCGTCGAAGACCTGCCGCAGCGCACCACCGTTCCCGTCCCCATCCCCGGCCCGACGGGCGCCACCGGCCCCGCTGGGGAGCAGGGTGAGCCGGGGGAACCCGGCACTCCTGGAGCCAGTGGCCAGCCTGGCGAGAAGGGCGATGCAGGAGAGAGGGGCGAGGCCGGAGCCGTCGGCCCGACGGGGCCTAGCGGCCCACCGGGCGCGCAGGGCGAGCGAGGCGAGCAGGGGATTCCAGGGCGAGATGGGACCGACGGCCGGGACGGAGCCGACGGCACCAACGGGCAGAACTGCCCCACCGGATTCTCGCTGCAGCCGTACAAGGGCGACCCCGACGTGCTCGTCTGCCAGCGCGACACCGCGCCGCCGCCAACGCCGCTGAAGAACCGCGTCCTGCTCGGGCTCGACCCGGCCCGCCGCATCTACCCGTAGGGAGGCCGCCGTGCCGCTGCCCGCAACCCGGACCGTGACCGGGCTGTACACCAACCCCGTCACCGGCCAGCCCGCAACCGGCAAGGTGCTGCTCTCGACGATCCCTGAGGTGTGGACCGACACGGTCGGGAATCAGCTCCTCGTGGGTGGACACACCGTCGTCCTGGACCCGGCTGCGGTCGGCGTCCTGGAGCAGGCGCTCGTGACGACAGACGCGTCCGGGGTCGAGCCGGCCGAGGGGAAGCTCTGGCGGATCGAGGAGCGCATCGCCGGGCTGTCGCCGCGGGTGCGGTACTTCGAGCTGCCTGTCGGTGACGGGGATCCCATCGACGTGACGGACCTGGTCGACGCGGACCCTGGGACCATCGTCTACACCCCGGTCGAGGGACCGGCCGGGCCGACGGGAGCCACCGGGCCAACCGGCGCCACCGGGGCGGCCGGAGAACAGGGGCCGCAGGGTATCCAAGGCCCGACGGGACCGACCGGGGCAACGGGTCCTCAGCCGCCGCTCGGCGGGCAGGGCGCCGGCGATACGACCGCGCTCCGCTCCACGGACGTGCTCCTCGCGCACAAGCCTTCCGACGAGCAGGTGACCAGCAGCACGACCCTCCAGGACGACGACCACCTCACCCTCCCCGTCGTCGCGAACGGGGTGTACGCCCTCGACGCGTACCTCGACGTCGAGGCCGACGCGGCAGCCGACATCACCCTCGGCTGGTCCGCCCCTGCCGGGTCGACTCTGTCGTGGACGGAGACCGGTATCTCGGCGGGGAACACCGGCAACATCGGCTCCGCGAAGCAGTCGCGGCTGGACCTCGCCACGTCGTCGGGTGTCGGCATCGTCGCCACGGGCTCGGCCGTCCGGCCTGCCGGGGTCCTGCGCGTGGGCGGAACGGCCGGGGCGCTGCGGCTCCGGTGGGCACAGACGGCGATCTCCGCGACTCCCACGACGGTGAAGGCGGGGTCGTGGATCCGGCTCATGCGCAGCGCCTAAACAGCACTGCCCCCTCTCGCCTCGGCGGGAGGGGGCATTTGCTGTTGCGTGGCACCTTCCGATCGAAGGTTGTGCATGTACACGAAGACATACGTGCGGAGGTACGAGAGATACCTCACATGAGTGACGGGTTTGATCGCGTTCGTGACACGCAGTGACAGCATCGACCATCTGGTAGTTACGGGCGTTCACGCTCCGACAGGGGCGCGCTGATCGATCAAGGCACGGCGTGCCATTTGATGCCGGAAACTCTACGGGGCAGCGCCAGAAGGCTGCTCTAACCTGGTGAATGTCGGAGTCGGCTTCGAATTGAAGGCGGCATGGAAACGCCCTTGGCGGGGGGCCACCCGCACAAGGGCAACGACCGGGAGGAGAAGCTCCTTGGATCGCCCTAACCCTATCGTCTCCGCGTCTAACAGCAACAGTGGGGACGCGAGCCCGTTCGATCGAATCATGCACGTCGACATCAGCGGCCAGGAACGCTGGTCAGCTCGCGACCTCCAGGCCCTGATGGGCTATGAGCGTTGGGAGCGATTCGAGGACGTCATCACCCGAGCCAAAGAGACGGTCGAGGCTTCAGGACTGGACCCTCTTGATCACTTCCGCGGTGCCGCGAAACTGATCCCGGGCGGGCGGTGGGGCAAGCAGAACGTTGCCGACTACCGTCTGACCCGCTTCGGTGCCTACCACGTTGCCCTGGCGGGGGACGGACGCAAGGCTGAGGTAGCTGCGGCGAAGACGTACTTCGCCGTGAAGACCCGCGAGGCCGAAGTGGCGCAGACGCCCCATCCGGACATCACCAGCCCCGAGGGCATCCTCGCCCTCGCCGAGCAGTACGTGGCCGCAGCCAAGGAACTGGTGACCACGAAGAAGGAGCTCGCGATCGCGGCCCCGAAGGCCGGTAAGTGGGACGCCTTCTGCGACTCGGACGGGCTTATCGAGATGGGCACCGCAGCCCATGCCCTCCACCACGTCACGGGAGGTCTCGGGCGGACCAAGTTCATGGACCTGCTGCGTTCGCCTGAGGTCAGGTTCCTGCAGGTCCAGAACACGAGGATCCCGTACCAGGAGCACACGGCGGCCGGCCGGGCCGAGGTCAAGTTCGTGGCTGCGGGCTACAAGATGGTCGAGCAGACCTTCCTCACCCCGAAGGGACTCGACTGGCTGGTCGACAAGATCGGCCGCGCGGCAGCTGCCGCATAGCGTGGCCACGACGCCCGCCCCGCATCTGGGGCGGGCGTCGTCGTGCGTCTGAGCCACGGTTCGTCATGGCGCCCCGCCGCCGGGCAGCGTCCGTGGCGTCGGCTTCTCGATGCCGAACTGGCTAAGACTGCCCAAGGCCTTACAGATGTCACACATGTCCATGGCGGGGAACTCGCGAAGTGCGACGATGACCTCGTCGGAGGAGAGGAGCCCGGCCTGCCGCGGGTCGATGCGGCAGTTCCCGCGGTGGAGCATCGGCTGCCCTTCGGCGGCCCGGGACGGCTGGATCTTCCAGCGCACTTCCGCCCGCGCGATGTTGCGACGGCGCTTCTCTTCCTTCTCGTCAGCTTCGAGCTGCCGGATCTCCCTCGCTGTCTGCTCGGTCTGCCACTGTAGCCAGGCATGCAGGGTGCGCTTCTTCTCGAGGCGCTGGGAGATAGACAGACCACTCACAGCTCGAATGCTACGCCTGTTCGATTTTGAGAAGCTAGTCGTCGGTGGCCACCCGGCGCTGTCAGTGGCTGGCCCTACCGTGACTCCATCCCATTCGCGCTCGCTGGCTGCGGCGCACTCGGACCCGCCCGTCGGACCCCACGCGGGGACAGCGCCCGACGGGCGGGACTCGATCGGCTACTCGCCCTCGAGCTCCGGGTTCCGGACCCGCTTCTTCAGCGCCGCCTCGACGTCGAACCGGCTCTGTCCGGTCGCCTCGGCGTGCGCGGTGACCGCGGCCTGTACGGCCTCTGCGGTTTCCACGGTCAGCTCCTTGGCCTGGATTTCCGCCCACGCCTTCTCTTCGAGCTGGATCAGCTCGTCACTCAGTTCGATCGCCACGGCCGGATCGTACGCGGAGGTACCGACAATCCCCGGGAGCGTGGCCGGTCAGTCCAGAATGCCCCGCACCGCGTCGAGCGCCAGCCGCCACGGGTACGCCGCCGGGTTCCCGTGGCCCGGCTCGTTCGGCACGAACCCGCCGTCGCCGTAGAGCACCG
Organism: Streptomyces sp. NPDC047971; assembly: GCF_040653355.1. Classification (NCBI taxonomy): domain Bacteria; kingdom Bacillati; phylum Actinomycetota; class Actinomycetes; order Kitasatosporales; family Streptomycetaceae; genus Streptomyces; species Streptomyces sp. NPDC047971. Next base: position 72,493 of record NZ_JBEZNW010000008.1, read on the forward strand.
TCACCCCAGCACCCCGGAGCGTCTCGACAGACCGCTCGAACTGCGGGTGCTGCACGTAGGCTGCGTTCACGCACGGCATGACCGCCGTGGGGATCCGCTTCCCGATGCCCTCCGCGACCACGCCGACGACGAACTTGTCCGTGATCCCGAGCGCCCACTGATTGACCGTGTTGAAGGTGGCCGGCGCGACGAGGATCGCGTCCGCCTTCGGCCACGCGTCCGGCTCGCCAGGCAGCTTGTAGTCCCAGCGCACGGGGTGCCCGGTGAGGGCGGCGAGACCTTCCACGGACTGGGACAGCCACCGGGCCGCGGTCGGGGTGAGGCCGAGGCAGACGTCCCAGCCGTCGGCCTGTGCGTCCTCGATGACGCGGGCGACGTCGAACACGGGCGGCGCAGCGCTGCTGAACAGGTACAGAGTCCTCATGCACCTATCCGATCACATGCAACCGCCCCCGCTCCGGGTGGAGTCGAGGGGCGGAGGAGGCACACCCGCGCCGGTGCGCGGGTACCGTTCCAGATGACGAGTCAGGAACGGAGACCAGTATGCCCTCCCCCGACGACGACCACACCGGAACCCGCATCAAGGAGCAGCGGCGCCTCGCGCGTCTGAGCCAACGCGAGTTGGCCGACCGACTGCCGTACTCCTACAGCTGGCTCACCCAAGTCGAATGCGGCGCCCGCCCGGCGTCGGCCGACTTCACCGCCGCCGTTGCACGCGCTCTCCGGGTCGACGTCACCGTCCTGACGGGACAGCCCTACATGACCCAGCTCCACCAGGATCGCCTGGCCGACCTCGTCCGCCCCATCCGCGAGGCCCTCGACCTCTACGACCTCGGCCCGGACCCCGACCTCACCGTCCGCCCAGCCGACCGGCTCATCGCCGCCGCGAACGACCTGTGCGCGCAGGTGCGGGCGACCCATCTCCGCAACGCTGCGGTCGCCCTGCCGGGCGTCATCGCCGAGCTGACCACATCTGCCTGGCGCGCGCCGTCCACCGCCCTGTGGCAAGCCCTGGCCTCGACGTACCGCACCGCGCACGACGTGTCGGTGAAGCTCGGCTACTACGACCTGTCGAGCGTGGCCCTGGACCGCATGGACTGGGCAGCGCAGCGCGCCTCCGACCCCTGCCTCGCCGCCGTCCGCCAGTACATGCGCGCCCTGGTCTACTTCCGCGAGGGCGAGTACTCCATCGGCCGACGGCTCATCGGCTCCGGGCACGGGATGCTCGGCCAGACTGCGGAGTCCCGCGAAGTGCTGGCCGTCGCGGGTCAGCTGCACCTCGGCGCGTCGGTGATCGCGGCCCGCGCGGCCGACGAGTCAGGGCTCGACGCCCACCTCGCGGAGGCCACGAGTTACGCGGAGCGGGTCGGTGAAGCGGGGGATGTGCACTGGCTGTCCTTCGGTCCGACGAACACGGCCATGCACCGCATGTCGGCGGCCGTGGAGATGCGGCACTACGACGACGCCCTGAAGCAGGCCAAGAAGATCAAACCCCCCGCGTCGATGGCTACCTCGCGCCGGGCGCACTTCCTCATCGACCGGGCCCGCTCCGAGATGGAACTCGGACGGGCCGAGGCCGCACTCGGGTCGCTCATCGCCGCCCGCCGCGCCGCCCCAGAACAGACCCGCTACCACCCCGGCGCCCGAGAGACCATCCGCGGCCTGGTCCACCTCTCCCGCCGCACCCCGGAGTCACTCGGCAGCATGGCCGCCTGGGTCGGCATGTGACCGCACAGAACTCTCGCTGAACTGAAAGAGTTTCGCCCCTCCTCGCTCGCAACCATGGACGCAGGCCCTGATTAGCGAGGTAGGGAGCGGCCATGCGCGAGCACGTTCAGCACGACAGACCACCCGAGTCTGTGCCCAGCGTTGCCGACGCCTTCGACGCAGCGTGTACCGCCGTCGAGGAGGCCGCCGAGGCCGAGGCTGCACGCGACGCCACCGCCGCCCTCGACATCCCGCACACCCGCGGTGCCGTGGCCATCGCGTCCGCGACCGACCGGCTGCTGACCCGTGTCGAGGGCCTGGCCGCCGGCGTCGAGCTGATCCCCGCGTGCCGCCGTGGCGCGCTCGGAGTCGGCGCCCTTGGGCAGTGGAAGACCCTCAAGGCGAGGGGCCCCGCCCCGGACCCGCTCGGGACCTGGTCCTACATGCGCGATCTCGCCCACGTGACCCGCGACATGGTTCGCGTCCTGCAGCAGCACCGTACGGAGCAGCGCAGCGCGTTTGTGGGCCGCCCCGACATGCCCCCGCTCACCCCGGATGCGCGGTAAGCGACTGGCAGCGGCAAGCCGTGTACTGGCTGGTCTGCCTCGCGGCCCTCGCCGCCATCGTGATCGGCACCACCCTCTGAGCTCCTGCCCGTGGCAACAGCCCGGGCAGGGCAAGACCGTTCCGGCAGTCCTGCCGCAGCGGAAGGCACATCCCACAAGGAGAGCAGATGACCATCGCGTTGGAGCGTCCCGTGGGCACCATCGACCCGGCCACGCTCGTCGACCCCGAGCTGCTCGAACGGCTCGCCACCCGCATCGCCAAGGACCACCCCGAGATCGACATGCCGACCGCGCACCGGATCGTCGGCCAGACCGCCGCTTTCCTCGCCGCCGGCGCCCGCGCGCCCGAGCAGGTCCTGGTCCCCAGCGCGCTCGTCGACATCGGCTGGCACACGTGGATCCTCCACACCGTCGACTACGACACGTTCTGCCAGCGCATCGCCGGCCGGTTCATCCACCACGTCCCGACCGACGAGGACGAGACCGTGCCCGGCGGGCCCGCTGGCGCGCACGAGCGGACTCTCGCCGCCATCGCTGCGGCCGGGTACGTGGTCGATCAGGACCTCTGGCTGCACGCCGGAGACGAGTGCAGCCAGTGCCACCAGGGCTGCCACAACAGCCCCAAGTAGCAGTAGCCACACCGCGCCACATGCAAGACTCCAGCCGTCCGGCGCGCGCCGGACGGCTGGCCCTAGGAGCGAGAGCGAATCCATGGTCAACACGGCAGCCTGGAACACCTACGCACAGCAGAAGCAGCCCGAACGCCGCGCCACCAACGCGGCCGGCGAGACCACCTGGTTCAACTGGACCCAGTACCCCGATCACGGCCCAGGCGCCGAAGTCCTCGACCTGGCCCCCGCCTCGGTCATTCTCGAACTCGGCTGCGGCAAGGGCGGCAACCTCGCCCACCTCGCCACGCTCGGACACCGCGCCATCGGCCTGGACATCGCGCCGGCGCAGCTGGCCGCCGCGCGAGACCGCTGGGGATCGCTGCCTGGTGTCGAGCTCCGGCAGGCCGAGGCTGTCGCCTACCTCGACGAGACCGACGAGAAGCTCGATGCCGTCTTCTCCGTGTTCGGCGCGGCCTGGTTCACAGCGCCGGAGAAGCTGCTGCCCGCCGTCCGCGAGCGGCTGCGTCCCGGAGGCGTGTTCGCGTTCTCTCACAGGCCGGCGATCGAGGGCTGCTACGGCTGCCAAGCCTCGTACATCAACCGGTCCGAGAACGAGGACCCCCTCGTCGTGAAGCGCTGGGACTACGAGCCCGACCGATGGACCGAGATCCTCTCCGAGCACGGCTTCACCGAGGCCGCGGCAGAGGTGGTGCCCGCTCCCCCTGGCCCTCGCAGCATCGGTACGCTCGTGGTCCACGCCCGCGGCTAGCCCTCAGTCAGCCCCGGTCGGCCCGTCCCCCGGCCGGGGCTACTTCACCAGCTCGGCGAGGGGCACGCCGATGGCGTCGGCGATGAGGATGAGCGAGTCGAGAAGTGGGCTGGCCTGGCCCTGCTCGATGCGGATGTACGTGGCCCGGTCCATGGGGATCGCGTTGGCCACTGCCTCTTGAGTCAGGTTCGCGTGGAGGCGAGCGGCGCGGATCTGGTCGCCGATCTGTCGTCGGCGGGCGAGGGCCCACTCGGGTGGTGGGGTGGAGCGTGGCACGTGCTCCACGCTCACTTGACCAAGATCGAAAAGCCGTAGGGCAGACCCTACATTGTGTGATCAAGCGGTTTCGGGATATGAAAACGGAGTAACCACCTCCACAGGCTGGCCCTCCCAGTCCTGCCCCCCAGGCGGCAGGGAGCGGCCAGGCGGCGCCCCCTGCCCACCCGGCGGGGGCGCCGTCCTACTTCCAGTCGATCCGCACAGCCTCCGGATCCCAGTACCCACCGCCGGGGATACGCCCACGCCGCGCCGGCAGGACCGTGACCGTCATCAGGTAGTCGAGCACCGCCCGCTGCCGCGACAGGTCCAGCCCCTTCCACGCCGCCTCGACGTCGTCCGCACCAACGAGGCCGACGAGTGGGTTGACGGACACGGCGCTGTTCAGGATCGCCTCGGCCGCACTGAGCCGCGCCTTCGCCGCGACGGATGCAGTCCGCCACTCCCGCATGTCCATCTCCCCAGCGCCGAGCGCCGCGGCAAGTTCGTCCAGGGTGGCGCGCGCCGCCTGCATGTCCCGCTGAGCCCCGGCAACATCCGCAGCTGGCTCGCGACTCTGCAGCAGATCGGCAGCGTCCTCGCGGGCGAGGCGCTTCAGGATGGCCAGCTGCACCCAGTCGTCGAGGGCCTCCAGGTTCCGGTTGACGTGCGGCTTCTCCCGGCACTTGTAGATCGGGGCCAGCGCCTGGGCCTTCCCCTTGGTGCCGGACTTCATTGTGGCGCCGCACAGGCCGCACAGGTACAGCCCGGAACCGAGGTGCTTCCGCGCAGTGGAGTTCGCGTTCGTCCGCGTCGGGTCGTTGAGGATCGCGGCCATGCTCCGCCACGTGGCCTCGTCGATCGCGGGCTCCCACACCGCCTTGCCTACTTCCTTCCCCTGGTGGACGGCGAGGCCGGCGTTCCGGGGCCGCTTCAGGACCCGCGCGAGCCGTTCACCGTCCCACTGGCCGCCCGTCGATGTGGTCAGGCCGCGCAGGTTCATGTCCGCGGCGATCGACCGCAGGGACGCCCCTGCAAGGAACGCTTCGGTGGCGTAGCGGAGGGCAGCGACCTCCTCGGGGACGGGGGTGACGCCGTCACTCTCCCAGCCGTACGGGCGGGGGCCGCCGCAGTACTCGCCCCGACCCACCTTCTGCACGCGGGCGCGCTTCTGCCGCTCGACCATCCGCTCCACTTCGTATCGGGCCTGGACCCCGAGTTGCCGGGCGATCATGCGGCCGGTGGCGGTGGTGAGGTCGAGGTGGCCCGCTTTGACGGTGCGCGTGTCGACGCGGCGGGGTTCGCACACGTCGATGTACTCCTCCAGCTCGGCCGGGGAGCGGTGGAGGCGGTCGGTGTGCCAGGCGAGGACGCAGTCTCCTTGGCCGTTCCGGAGCGCGGTGAGCATGTCGAGGTAGTCCGGGCGCGGCTTGCCGGTGTAGGCGCTGAGGTCGTTGTCCTGGAAGGTGCGGACGATGCGGTACTCGACGTCGCGGTTCGAGAGGGCGATGGCGAGTTCCGCGATGTCCTCTAGCTGGCGCTCGCAGCCGAGGCCGGCGCCTTCACGGTCTTCGCTCATGCGGGCGTAGGCGAAGCACCGGATGATGCGGCGGCCGGTGAACGGGTCGTAGTCGAAGGGGTCGTTGTGCGCGGGCATACTCCATGCTGGCACATTAGATGGGTCTTAGGGTCCCCTTCGGTAGTCCGAGGGTCTGCCCCCAGATCTGCGCCCGCTGCCCGGCGCCGAAGCGGGTGAAGTCGGGGATGTTCAGCGACAGTGTGGACCAGAAGGCGATCATCCCCATGAGCGCGGGGAAGAAGACCGGCCAGAAGTCCGCTCCCCAGCCCAGCGTCGAGGGCTGGTCGAGCAACGGCCCGAAGCCGCCCGCCTTGACGGTGATCCAGGCCAGCAGCACGAAGGCACCGACGATGACGAAGGGCGCCGCCCAGTTCTCGAAGCGGCGCAGCGCCTCCATTCCCCGGTAGATGATGGCGAGTTCGAGGATCCAGAACAGGACGAAGCAGAGCCACAGCGTCCACGGCTGACCACCGACACGGGCCGCGTCGGACCAGCCGCCGAAGATCTTGTCGAGCAGGATGAAGATCCCCTGTCCGCCGATCCAGGTCTGGATGCCGAACCAGGCGCAGGCGACGCCCGCGCGGATGAGGGCGGGCAGGTTCGCCCCGCGCAGCCCGAAGGACGCCCGGGCGAGAACGGGGAAGGGGATGCCGTACTTGGGTCCCGCGTGCCCGGTCAGGAGCATCGGCAGCAGGACGATCACATTGGCCAACGCGATGGTGAGGACCGCCTGTTTCCAGTCCATACCGAGGGTGACGAGACCCGAGGCGAGGAGCCAGGACGGGATGTTGTGGGCCATGCCGACCCAGAGGGCGGCGAAGTTGTACGTGGTCCAGCGGCGCCGCTCGACGGGAACGGGCAGCAGGTCGTCGTTGACGAACCGGGGATCGGAGGGGGTCGTGCCGGGTGGAAGCCCGACGCGACCGTCGAGGAGCGGGGGTGTCGCGGGTCTTCCGGAGGGCGTCGTTGCGGTCATGAGCGGCGGAACCCTTCGTTCGGGGACGGAACGAGGCCGTGCGGCGCGTGGGGGGTTCGGCGGGGCACGAGGTGCTGCGGGCGCGGGGGTCCAGCGGATCTCGTGACGATAACAGCGAAGCCACCGGCCGCCCTATGGTCCGTACGAGGGCAATGGCCGTACCGCGGGACGTTTGCGAAGAGCCGTGCGGGTCAGACGCGGAGGAGTACGCAGTTCCCGATACATGGAAGTGGTCATTGTGTCAGGTGAGCAGAAGGCGAAGGCCAAGGTCGAGCAGGCCAAGGGCAAGGCCCAGGAGGCCACGGGCAAGGCCGTGGGCAACGAGCGGATGACCGCCAAGGGGCGCGCCGAGCAGGCCAAGGGACACGCCCGCGAAGCCAAGGAGAAAATGAAGGACAGGTTCAAGGAGTGAGCCTGCGCGCAGGGACCTCAGGCGCCGGAGAGTGGCCTCGTGCCCTCCCCGGCGCCTTGCGTCCGCCGCCCGGCGCCCGCGGGGTCAGCGGTGTCCGCGCGCGCCGAACTCGAGACGTTGCGGCGCGGCGGCCGGCAGGGGGCCCGTGGTGGCCGCGCCCGGCCCGGCCACCTCGCAGGGGATGCCGACGCTCTGGCACATGCGGTGCGTGCGGGCCACGGCGCTGAGCGTTGCCGCCGAGGGGGTGGCGACGGGGAGTTCCACCGTGAGACGCGAGGGCCGGAGGGCGTACACCAATGCCTGGATCTGCAGGGCCGCCGCCGCGCGGTTGGTGATGTCCAGGTCCCGGAGAACCCGCACCTTCAGGACTCCGTCCTCGACGACATGGCTGATCAGCACCATCTACCTCCAGGGGAACGGCACGGGGTTTGCAGCAGTGTGCACGTCCCCGCCGGGCGATGGCGGAAAAGCCCTTCCTCACCCTCCCGCGTGTCACCCGAACCGCCCAAGCCTCCCCGCCCGCGTCAGCCGAGAGCCGGGATGACCTCCGAGCCGTACGTGTCGATCGTCGTCTCCTTCGCGTCGTGCATGGCGTACACGGCGAACTGGTCCACGCCCATGTCCCGGAGCCGCCGCAGCTTCTCGATGTGCGCCTCGGCCGGGCCGAGGAGGCAGAAGCGGTCGACGATCTCGTCGGGGACGAAGTCGGTGGACGGGTTGCCGGCGCGTCCGTGGTGGCTGTAGTCGTAGCCGTGCCGGTTCTTGATGTACGCGGTGAGTTCCTCCGGGACCATGCCCGAGTGCTCGCCGTACTTGGCGACCAGGTCCGCCACGTGGTTGCCGACCATGCCGCCGAACCAGCGGCACTGCTCACGGGCGTGGGCGAGGTCGTCGCCGACGTACGCGGGCGCGGCGACGCAGATGGTGAGCGCGTCCGGGTCGCGGCCGGCGTCCGTCGCGGCCTGACGGACCGCCTTCACCATCCATTCGGTGAGGAACGGATCGGCGAGCTGGAGGATGAAGCCGTCCGCCTTCTGCCCGGCCAGGGCGAGTGCCTTGGGGCCGTAGGCCGCCATCCAGACCGGCAGTTTCCCGTCCCGGACCCAGGGGATCCGGATCGGGTTGTCGTCCACGACGGCCTCGCGGCCCTCGGCGAGGTCGCGGATGACGTCGATGGCCTCCCCGAGCCGGGCGAGGGTGTTGGGCTTGCGGCCGGCGACGCGCATCGCGGAGTCCCCGCGGCCGATGCCGCAGACGGTCCGGTTGCCGTACATCTCGTTGAGGGTGGCGAAGGTGGAGGCGGTCACCTCCCAGGTCCTGGTGCCCGGGTTGGTGACCATGGGGCCGACGTGCAGCTTGGTGGTGTGTTCCAGGATGCGGCTGTAGATGACGAAGGGCTCCTGCCAGAGCACGGCGGAGTCGAAGGTCCAGCCGTAGCGGAAGCCGTTGCGCTCCGCCCTGCGCATGAGGCCGACGACCGCCGAGGCGGGCGGGTCGGTCTGCAGGACGAGTCCGAAGTCCACGTCGTTCTCCTAGTTCAGGTACTGGCAGGTGGATCGCGGGGTGAAGGCGCCGTGCCCGGCGCGACCGGTGAACTTCCGCTGGTCGATGACGAGTTCGCCGCGGGACAGCACGGTCTCGACCTGACCGGTGACGGTCTTCCCCTCGTACGCGGAGTAGTCGACGTTCATGTGGTGGGTCTCCGCCGACATCGTCTGGACGGCGTGCGGGTCGTAGATCACCACGTCGGCGTCCGCACCCGGAGCGATCGTCCCCTTCTGTGGGTAGAGGCCGAACATCCGTGCCGGGGTGGCGCAGGCGATCTCGATCCAGCGGCGGCGGCTGATGTGCCCGTCGACGACGGCCTGGTGGAGCAGGTCCATGCGGTTCTCCACGCCCGGCAGGCCGTTGGGGATCTTCGAGAAGTCCCCGCGCCCCAGGTCCTTCTGTCCGGTGAAGCAGAACGGGCAGTGGTCGGTGGAGACGACCTGGAGGTCGTTGGTCCGCAGGCCGCGCCAGAGCGCCGCCTGGTGCTCCTTCGGCCGCAGCGGCGTCGAGCAGACGTACTTGGCCCCCTCGAAGCCCGGCTCGGCCAGGTTGTCCGTGGAGAGGAAGAGGTACTGGGGGCAGGTCTCGCCGAAGACCGGCAGGCCCATGTCCCGGGCCGCCGCCAGCTCCCGTACCGCCTCGTCGGCGGAGACGTGGACGACGTAGAGCGGCGCCCCCGCGACCCTGGCGAGCTGGATGGCGCGGTGGGTGGCCTCGGCCTCCAGGAGGACCTTGCGGACCTCGCCGTGGTAGCGGGGGTCGGTCTCGCCACGGGCCAGGGCCTGTTCGACCAGGACGTCGATCGCGATGCCGTTCTCTGCGTGCATCATGATCAGCCCGCCGTCGTCGGCGGCCCGCTGCATCGCGCGCAGGATCTGTCCGTCGTCCGAGTAGAAGACCCCCGGGTACGCCATGAACAGCTTGAACGAGCTGACGCCTTCCTGGACGAGCCGGTCCATCTCCTTGAGCGTCGTCTCGTTCACGTCGGACATGATCATGTGGAAGCCGTAGTCGATGGCGCACTTGCCGTCGGCCTTGGCGTACCAGGTGTCGAGTCCCTCGCGCAGCGTTTGCCCGACGCTCTGCACGGCGAAGTCGACGATGGTGGTGGTGCCGCCCCAGGCTGCGGCCTGGGTCCCGGTCTCGAAGGTGTCGGAGGCGAAAGTGCCGCCGAACGGCAGCTCCATGTGGGTGTGGGCGTCGACGCCGCCCGGGATCACGTAGCGGTCGGTGGCGTCGATGACACGGTCGGCGGTCCAGCCGGCGGCCGCGTCGGAGCCGTGCGCGGCGAGCGCGGCGATCCTGCCGTCCTCGATCAGGACGTCGGCGTGGATCTCGTCGGCGGCGGTGACGACGAGGCCGCCGCGAATGAGGGTGCGGGTGCTCACGGGTTGTCCCCCTCGGTAGGGATGAACTAGAGGGCTCGGAGGGCCTGTTCGAGGATGGCCGCGCCCTCCTCGGCCTCGGCGACGGTGAGCGAGAGCGGCGGGGCGATCCGCAGCGAGCTGGTGTTGTGGCCACCGCCCTTGCCGATGAGCAGTCCGTTCTCGCGGGCGGCCTCCAGAACGGCCGTGGCCGCCGCCGGGTCGGCCTCGTCGGTGCCGGGCCGGGTCAGCTCGATGCCGATCATCAGCCCGCGGCCGCGCACCTCCCGTACCGCTCCGACGCCCGCGACGGCGGCCCTCAGCCGTTCGATCAGCAGGCCGCCGACGCGGCGGGCGTTGCCCTGGAGGTCGTGTTCGAGCAGATACCCGAGGTTGGCGAGGCCGGCGGCCATGGTGATCGGTGAACCGCCGAAGGTGGAGATCGAGTTGGCGTCGAGACAGTTCATGATCTCGGCGCGGGCGACGACCCCGCCGACCGACATGCCGTTGCCGATGCCCTTGGCGAAGGTGAGGATGTCGGGCGGGCCCGCCTGGTCGTGCGCCTGCCAGCCCCAGAAGTGGTCGCCCGTGCGGCCCCAGCCGGTCTGCACCTCGTCGGAGATCCACAGGATGCCGTGCCGGTCCAGGACGCGACGGAAGGCGGCGTAGAGACCGTCGGGCGGGGAGGTGAAGCCGCCGACGCCCTGGATGGGCTCGGCGATGAGCGCGGCGACGTCCCGGGTGTGGCCGAGGAGGTCTTCGAGGTCGGCGACGCAGGCTTCCACGAACCGCTCGTCGCTGTGGTGCGCGTAGGGCCCGCGGGTGCGGACGCCGCCGTGCACGTACAGGGTCTGGAGCGGGGAGAGGCCCGTCGGGGACCAGGCGCGGTTGCCGGTGATGCCGACGGTGGAGAAGGAGCGGCCGTGGTAGCTGTTGCGCATCGCGAGGATCTGGCTGGAGCGGCGGTACGCGGTGGCGAGCAGCAGGGCCGTGTCGTTGGCCTCGGTGCCGGAGGTGGTGAAGAACACCCTCGCGTCGGGGATGCCGGAGAGGTTCGCGATCCGCTCGGCGAGTTCGACCATCGGCCGGTTGAGATAGAGCGTCGAGGAGTGGATGATCCGGCCGGCCTGCTCGGTGACGGCCTTGGTGACCTCGGGCAGGGCGTGCGCGGTCATGGTGGTGAGGATGCCGCCGAAGAAGTCGAGGTACCTGTTCCCCTCGGCGTCCCAGACGTGGCGGCCCTCGCCGTGGGTGATCTCGATGGGGTCCCGGTAGTAGAGGGCGACCCAGTCGGGGATGACGGCGCGGTGGCGGTCGTAGAGGTCGTTCACGGCTGCACCAGCCCGTCGTAGGCGTCGGGGCGGCGGTCGCGGTAGAAGGCCCACTGCTGCCGGACCTCCTCGATGACGCGGAAGTCCAGGTCGCGTACGACGAGTTCCTCGGCCTTGTCGGACGCCACGTCGCCGACGAACTGGCCGCGGGGGTCGACGAAGTAGCTGGTCCCGTAGAAGTCGTTGTCGCCGTACTCCTCCTGGCCGACCCGGTTGATGGCCGCGACGAAGTACTCGTTGGCGACGGCCGCCGCGGGCTGCTCCAGCTGCCAGAGGTAGGAGGACAGGCCGCGCGAGGTGGCGGACGGGTTGTACACCAACTGCGCTCCGTTGAGGCCGAGTTGGCGCCAGCCCTCGGGGAAGTGGCGGTCGTAGCAGATGTAGACGCCGACCTTGCCGACGGCGGTGTCGAAGACCGGCCAGCCGGCGTTGCCCGGGCGGAAGTAGTACTTCTCCCAGAATCCCCTCACCTGCGGGATGTGGTGCTTGCGGTACTTGCCGAGGTAGGAGCCGTCGGCGTCGATGACGGCGGCGGTGTTGTAGTAGAAGCCGGAGTCCTCGACCTCGAAGACGGGGACGACGATCACCATTCCGGTCTCGCGGGCCAGCTCCCTCATCCGCGTGACGGTCGGCCCGTCGGGGACGGGCTCGGCCCAGCGGTAGTGCTCGGGCTCCTGCACCTGGCAGAAGTAGGGGGCGTTGAAGACCTCCTGGAACCCGATGACCTTGGCACCCTGCCGGGCCGCCTCGCGGGCGTGCTCCTCGTGCTTGGCGATCATGGATTCGGTGTCGCCGGTCCAGGTCGCCTGGACGAGTGCGGCGCGTACGACGTCGGTCATGAGCTGCTCCTTCGGCACGGCGTCAGAGAGCCTCTACGCACGTAGACACGGTGCGTAGGAGGAGAACGTAAGCCCCGTCCCATCCCGGAGCAAGACCACCGCCGGGAACCGCCGGAGTCGATCATGATTCGTACCCGAGTGGTCCACGTCGGACACGCACCGACACGTCCCGTTCCCCAACGGTACGTGTCGGTACGCGTCGGCGGTCGCGGTACGCGCCGACGGCGAGCGCCTTTCGGCGGATTCCGGCGCCGCCCGGCGGCTCCCCGCGCCGGCCCCGGTACGTCAGCCTCCGGCGAGCCCCGCGACGCGCAGCGCGTGCACCAGGCCCCGTTCACGGGCCGGGGACACCGCGCGGGCGGCTTCGAGGAGTTGCGGGACCAGGGCGTGCGGGTCGGCGGAGGCGAGCCGGGCGGCGTCCTCGGGCGGGCGGACCCGGACGAACGCGGCGAGCAGCGCATGCGCCTCCCGGTGGTGGCCCTCGGCGCGCAGGGCGGCGCAGGCTCCGGCGAGTTCGTCCACGGGGCGGGCGACGCCCTGGCGCAGCAGCTGGTCGCAGTCCTGGCCGCGGCCCGCGTCGGCGAGCGCGCCCGCGACGGCCGCGAGCCGGCCGGGCGGCAGCGAGGCCGCCTCCCAGAGCAGGGTGGCCCAGTCCGCGCCGAGGCCGGCGCGGTGGAGTTCGGCCGCGAGCGCGGGGAGCCAGGCGGGCGGCCCGGCGGCGGCCTCGCAGAGCAGGGCGTGCGCCTCGCCGCCGCGGCCCTGGGAGCGCAGCCGCCGCAGGGCGTAGACCGCGTTGCCCGCGGCGCGGGCCGCGCCCTCGGCGACCTCCGGCGGGACGGCGCGGGGGGCCCGTTCGGGCGGTGCCTCGGCCCCGCCGAACCGGGCGCCGCGCGGTGCCGCCCCGGCCATGGGCAGTTCGGGGACGGGCAGCGCCTCCTGCGCCTCCTCCGTCTCGTCCGTCCACGCGTACCGGGCGCCCCGGGGACGCCGTTTGACGGCGGCGCCCTTCCGGGCGGACGGCGCAGGCGGCTCCGCGGGCGGGGGCTCGGGGTCCGTGCGGACCGGGGGGCCGGCGGCGGCCCACGCCGGGCCGCGCCCGCCGTCCGCGCCCGCCGTCAACCGGGTCAGGCGGCCGGTCAGTTCGGCGATGCGGGCCGTCGCACGGGCATGGTCGTCCTGCGCCCAGGCGAGGTCGCCGCTGAGCAGCGGCGCGTCCGCGCAGACGGGGTCGGCGCGCAGCCGGGCGTCGAGGTCACGGGACCGGCTCTCGGCGTACCGCCGTTCCTCCTCCATCAGAGCGAGCCGCTCGCGCAGCGCCTCCTCGCCGCCGGGCAGCCGGTCGTGGGCGGCGGCGGCCGCCGCGTGCAGCGCCCTGGCCCGGGCGGTCCCGGGCCCTGCGCCGACCTCGCCGAGGTCCTGGAGGAGGGACTCGACGACGTCCCAGGGAAGGATCTCCGTACCGTCGAAGCAGGACCGCAGCCCCTCGGGGTCCCGGCCCGCGAAGACGCCGTACCAGCCCTCGCCAGGCCGCAGCCGGGCCACCATGTCCCGCAGGAGGTGCGCGAACGCACTGACTTCCACCGGGAGTTGATACACCGTCATACCGCCCGCACCGCCCGCGCATTCGCCTGGAAGCTTCCGGTCCGCGGGCCATTCGACCCCAGTCGTGTTACGGCACGGCTACGGACTGTTTTCGCGCGGGGCCCGGCTGCCGGGCGAACGGGTCAGAAACGCACGGCGATCCCGGTGTGCGGCCGCTTGCCGAGCCGGGCGATCATGGCGGGCCAGTCGACGAGCCAGTACTGCCAGGTGTACTTGCGCGAGAGGAGCCTGCGCACCCGCCGCAGCTCCTCCCCCTCCAGCAGCCGGGCGGTCCCCTCGGTCCGCACGGCATCCTCGGGAACGTTGCCGCGCAGGTCGCAGACGGCGACCACGACCCTGGGGTCGTTCCTCAGCCGCTTGACCTTCCAGGAATCGGTCCGCGTCCACGCGAAGAGCTCGTCGCCCTCCACGGCGTACCAGACCGGCGTCGCCACCCCCGTGCCGTTCTTCCGGAAGGTGGTGAGACTGATGTAGCGGCCGCGCCGCAGCTCCTCGGACAACATGGGGCCGAGCCTACGCAGACTTCCGCGCGCGGACCGGCGCGGGGGTCAGACCGGCACCAGGGCGCAGCGGGTGACGATCTCGTCCATCGAGAGGCCCAGGACTCCCGCGAGCGCCGCGACGGTGAAGAAGGCGGGGGTCGGGGCCCGTCCGGTCTCGATCTTGCGGAGCGTCTCGGCGGAGAGTCCCGCGGCCGCGGCGATCTCGACCATGGAACGGCCGCCGCGCGCCTCGCGCAGCAGCACGCCGAGCCGCTCGCCGCGCTCGCGCTCTTCGGGGGTCAGGGGTGTGCGCACCATGGACACCATTGTAATACCGGTATAGTAATTGGCATGGTCGAGATCAAGACGGACGAATCGGTGCGCGCCATGCGCGAGGCGGGACGAGTGGTGGCCGAGGCGCTGGCGGCCGCGCGGAAGAAGGCGGCGCCCGGTGTGAGCCTGCGGGAGCTGGACCTGGCGGCCCGGGAGGTCCTCGCGGCTGCCGGGGCAGGCTCGCCGTTCCTGGACTACCACCCCGACTGGGCGCCGGTGCCCTTCCCCGCGGTCGCGTGCGTCTCGGTGAACGACGCGATCGTGCACGGCATCCCGGACGACCACCGCCTCGCCGACGGGGACCTCGTGTCCGTCGACTGCGGTGCGATCCTCGGAGGCTGGGTGGGCGACTCGGCGATCAGCTTCACCGTCGGCCGGGCCCGGCCCGCCGACACCCAGCTGATCGAGACGGCGTACGCCGCCCTGGACGCCGGCATCGGCGCGGCCGTCGTCGGCAACCGCATCGGTGACATCGCGCACGCGATCGGCCGGGTCTGCCGGGGCGCCGGTTACGGCATCCCGGACGGCTTCGGCGGTCACGGGATCGGCCGCTCCATGCACGAGGACCCGGGCGTCCCCAACGAGGGACGCCCGGGCCGGGGGATGCCGCTGCGCCACGGCATGGTCATCGCGATCGAGCCGATGCTGATCGGCGGGGGCGGGGACGACCACTACACGGCGCGGGACGGCTGGACGATCCGCACCATGGACGGCTCCCGCGCGGCCCACGCCGAACACACGGTCGCGATCACCGACGACGGCCCGAGGATCCTCACGGCGCTGTAGTCACCGGGCGGGCCGGTCCCGCCCCGCTACCGCGCCGGTCGCACCACCATCGCCGAGCCGCCGCCCCTGCGCTCCTTCTCCGCCGCCGCCACCCAGCGGCCGTCGGGCAGCCGCTGTACGCCGGTGGCCGCCCCGATCTCGGGGTTCTGCCGGAAGCCGTGGCCGATCGCCTCCAGTTCGCCCCTCAGCGGGCTGTTCCACAGCCCCGGCTCCAGCTCCGTCGTCGTCTGGTTGCGCTGACTGGCGCGCGGGGCCGCGATCGCGTCGACGAGCGGCAGGCCCCGGTCCACGACACCGGTCAGGGTCTGGAGCACGGTGGTGATGATGGTGGCGCCGCCCGGGGAGCCCAGGGCGAGCACCGGCCGGTCGTGCCGGTCGAGGACGATCGTCGGGGCCATCGAGGAGCGGGGGCGCTTGCCGGGTCCGGGCAGGTTCGGGTCGTGGACGGCCGGGTTCGCCGGGGCGAAGGAGAAGTCCGTCAGCTCGTTGTTGAGCAGGAATCCGCGGCCCGGAACGGTGATGCCGCTGCCGCCCGTCGACTCGATCGTCAGGGTGTAGGCGACGACATCGCCCCACTTGTCGGCGACGGTGAGATGGGTGGTGTTCTCGCCCTCGTACGTGGTCGGCGCCGCCGTGCCGCCGCTCGCGCACGGCACCGGATCGCGCGGGTCCCCCGGTGCGAGCGGGCTGGTCAGCACCGCGTCGTCACGGATCAGGCAGGCGCGGGAGTCGGCGTACCGCTGCGAGAGCAGTTCGCGGGTCGGCACGTCCTCGAAGGCCGGGTCACCGACCCAGCGCCCCCGGTCGGCGAAGGCGATCCGGCTCGCCTCGACGAAGCGGTGCAGGTACGCGGTCTGCGAGGCGCCGGAGAGGTCGGTCCGCTCCAGGATGTTGAGGGCCTCGCCGACACTGGTACCGCCGGAGGACGACGGGGCCATGCCGTAGACGTCGAGGCCCCGGTAGGAGATCCGGGTCGGCCGACGGCGCTCGGTCTCGTACGTCGCGAGATCACGTTCCGTCAGGTCGCCGGAGCGGACCACCCGGGTGGCCCCGTCCCGCACCGGAGGCTTCCGGACGGTGTCGACGATGTCCCGGGCCAGCGGGCCCCGGTAGAGCGCTCCGACACCCTCGCGGCCGAGCTTGTCGTACGTACGGGCCAGATCGGGGTTCTTGAAGACGGAGCCCACGACGGGAAGCCCCCCGCCGGGCAGGAAGAGCTCGGAGGAGGCCGGGAAGTCCCGGAAACGGGCCTCGTTGGCGGCCGTCTGCGCACGGAACGTGGCGTCGACGGTGAACCCGTCGCGGGCCAGGCGTCCGGCGGGTTCGAGGAGCGTGCGCAACGGCTTGCTGCCCCAGGCGTCGAGGGCGGTCTTCCAGGTGGCCGGGGTTCCGGGGGTGCCGACGCCCCGGCCGCTGGTCATCCCCTCCTCGAACGGGATGGGCTTGCCGTCCTCCACGAAGAGCCGGGCGTCCGCCGACGCGGGGGCGGTCTCACGGCCGTCGATGGTGTGGACGGTACGGGTCCTGGCGTCGTAGTGGACGAAGTAGCCGCCTCCGCCGATTCCCGCGGAGTACGGCTCGGTGACGCCGAGGGCCGCGGCCACGGCGACGGCCGCGTCGACGGCGTTGCCGCCCTTGCGGAGCACCTCGATGCCGGCGGCGGAGGCGTCGGCGTCCACACTGGCGACCGCTCCGCCGTATCCGACGGCGACGGGTTCCTTCACCGGGGGCGGGGGCGGCGCCGGCGCCGGAGGAGCGGCGGCGCCCACCGAGAGCCATGTCGCGGCGACGACGAGAACCGAACCATTCCGCAGCACGGAACGACGCATCCCTACCTCCAGTCAACGACCGTCCGCGCAGCGTAACTTCCTCCCACCCGTCCCGTCAGGACCGCCTCGAACCGATGACCGCACCCCCGCTACCATGCGCGCCCATGAATGAAGACCTGCGCAATGTCGTCCTGGGAGTCCTCGCGACCGGGATCAGCGCCTCGCTCGGCTGGCTGGCGAGGACGTATATCTGGCGCCGCAAGCTCCGGCGCAAGCAGGCGTTCTTCGGCCTGTCCGGGGGCTCCGAGTGTCTGCTCGTGGTGAACCGCAAGGCGGGCAGCGACCGGGCCGTCCACAATGTCGACGTGTCCGCGCTGCTGGAACTCTCCGCGCTGATCAAGGACTGCGGTGCGCGGCCGGAGATAGTCCAGCACGACATGGCGCGGCAGGGCCTCGGGGACCGCGCCGAGTTCTGCGTCGGCGGCCCGTACTCCAACCGCCGCATGGCCGCGCACCTCGCCTCGCTGCTGCCGGGTCTGTCGATGAACGTGGAGTCGGACCCGGTCGCGGACCGGGGCATGTTCACGGTCGGCGGCGCGGTCCACCGGGGCGTCCCGGGGGAGGCGGAGTTCGTCGTCCTCGCCCGGCTCACCGGCGGCGAGGGCGGCCTGCCGGTGTTCCTCTTCTGCGGCCAGTCCGCGATCAGCAACCAGGCGGCGGCGCGCCATCTGGCCCGGCACCACGAGAAGCTGGCGCGGAAGTACGGCTCCGGCCCCTTCGTCCTCCTGCTCAAGGTGGTCAACTCCGACGCGTACGGGCCCGATGTGGTGGAGCTGGTCGCCGATGTCACACGGGCCGCGCGGACCGCTCCCGCACCCGAACCGGCAGGGACTTGACGCCGTTGACGAAGTTGGAGACGAGGCGACGGGGCGGACCGGTGGGCGTGAGGTCGTCGAGGACGTCCCGTACCTCCTCGTGCAGGACGCGCAGCTGCAGCCGGGCGAAGTGGGCGCCGAGACAGACGTGCGGTCCTTCGCCGAAGGAGACGTGCGGGTTCGGCGCCCGGTCCAGGTCGAGGCGGTGCGGGTCGGTGAAGACGCGCTCGTCGTGGTTGGCGGAGGCGTGGAAGACCACGACCTTGTCGCCTGCGGCGATGGGGCGGCCGGCGAGTTCGGTGTCACGGGCTGCGGTGCGCCGGAAGGAGAGCACGGGCGGGTGCCACCGCAGGAGTTCCTCGACGGCGCGGTCCGTGGGAACGGCCCCGCTCCAGAGCCGTCGGCGTTCGTCGGGGTGTTCCGCGAGGGCGAGCAGTCCGCCGGGCGCGGCGCTGCGGACGGTGTCGTTGCCGGCGACCGTGAGCAGGAAGAAGAACATCTCCAGCTCCGCGGGCAGGAGTTCGGAGGTGGCGAGCGCGGTCATGACGTCGTCGGCGGGGTGTTCGCGCTTGTACGCGGCGAGCTCGCGGGCGTAGTCGAACATCTCGGCCAGCATGGCGGGAGAGCGGGGGTTGACGGGTCGTCCGTGCTCGTCGAGGACGGGCGGCTCGTCCGGGTCCTGGTAGGCGATGACCCGCTCGGTCCAGGCGAGCAGCAGTCCGCGGTCGCTCGCGGGGACGCCGAGCAGGTCGGTGAGGTTGAGCAGGGCGTAGTCGTCGGTCACGGCCGCCACGAGGTCGACCTCGGGCCCCGCGTCGACGGCCGCCGCCAGCAGCGCGCGGGCCCGGGTCCGCGCGGTCACGGCGAACCGTCCGACGCGGCCGGGGGTGAACGCCCGGCTGACGAGCCGGCGCAGGCGGCCGTGTCCGGGCGGGTCCTGATTGAGCATCATCCGGCGGATGAAGGGCAGATCGGCCGGGTCCGGGTCACGGATCTGCGTGGCGCCGAGGTACGAGGAGTAGTCCGCGGAGTCCTTGAGCACCCGCACGACGTCGGCGTGGCGCGTGACGGCCCAGAACCCGGGCCCCGGAGGCCAGCCGAGGACCTCGTACTCCTCCTGCCGGGCGACGGGCCACCGGTCGCGAAGGACACGGAAGGAGCGGTGCGGGATCCCGTCGGCGTAGATCCGCGGGTCGAAGACGTCGGGTACGTCGCGGTCGCTGTCCACGCCCCCAGCTTGGGGCGGCCACCGCCGGAATGCCAGGTCCCCGGCCGCCACGACCGGCCCGTGCGGCCCGTACGGCGCCACGGGGTCGGATCACCGCCGGTCCGCGGGGCGCGCCACGGCCGGGTCACCTCCGGTCGTCGCGGCTCCACAGGGTCAGGTCACTGCTGGTCGCCACGGCGAGCGTCCGCCCGGAGGGCGAGAAGCCGACGGCGCGCAGTTCCGACCAGCGGGAGTGGAAGACGTGCCACCACCCCTCGCCGTGCGGGCCGGAGTGGGGCCGGCCGCCGGGGGCGCAGAGGAGGACCCGCTCGTGCGGCCAGTCGGGGGCGACGACCTCGACGTGCCATCCGCCGGGGGCGGTGGTGTGCAGCCCTCCTCCGTACAGCCCGGCGATCCGCACCCTGGTCCCCGCGAGCGGCCCGGGTCCCGGGCAGGAGAGGTCGGGCCCGTCGGGGAGGTCGCCGTCGGGCTCGGGGTCCGGGTCCCGGGCGATCCGCTCCCCGGTGAGCGCGTCGAACAGCCCGTGACCGCTGTGCGAGACGACCATCACGAGGTCTCCCCCGCTCTCCGGGTCCGTCCCGAACCCGATCCCGACGAGCCCTCCGACGGGCGCGCACGCCTCGAAGACGGACCGCCACGGTGCGGGCGGGGCGACCTGAGGGGCGGCCAGGAAACGGTTCCGCAGACCCAGTTGGTACGGGGTGAGTCCCGGCACCGCCGGGTCGTGGATGGAGGAGGACATGGCACCGATCGTGGGGTCGAGGAGGGGTGGGCCGGGCCCATCATGCAGGCCGACGGCGCGCCGCCGGGCCTCGGGGTCGGCCATGTCACATCCGACATCGCCGAAATAGTCCATGTTTTCGGAACCGATTCCGGCCGCGGGCACTCTCACCCCGCGAAAGAGATCACCACCGGAGGTCGTCCCCGTGAAGCGCATACCCGTGCCCGCCCTGCTCGTCACCGCCGCACTGGCCCTGGGGCTCTGTGCGTGTTCCGGTGGACCGGGTGGAGCGGGCGGTCCGGGAGGTGACGACAAGCAGGCCGCGCCGAAGACGCGGATCGTGGTGAACCCGACCGGGGACCGGGCCCGGGCCGGCGAGCCGGTCACCGTCACGCTCGCCGAAGGCGAGCGGCTCGCGGAGGTGAGCGTGACCGACTCCAAGGGCGCCCGGCTGGACGGGAAGGTCGCCGCCGACGGGAAGAGCTGGACCTCCTCCCGCAAGGCCACGCCCGGGACGGCGTACGCGGTCGAGGCGCGCGACACGGCCGGCGGAAGCGCGAAGGCCGCGTTCTCCACCGCGGCGCCCGAGAAGGTCAACAAGCTGACGCTCGCCCCGGGGAAGAACACCACGGTCGGCATCGCCCAGCCGCTGTCGATCGTGTTCGACCACCCGGTGAAGAACAAGGCCGAGGTCGAGAAGCACCTCAAGGTCACGACCTCGAACAACACCGAGGGCTCCTGGGGCTGGATGCAGGACTGGTCCGGCAAGGACCGGGTCGACTGGCGGCCGAAGGAGTACTGGAAGGCCGGCACCAAGGTCACCCTGGACGCCGACCTGAGCGGAACCGACTCCGGCACCGGCGGCTGGTTCGTCCGGGACTACACCACGACCTTCTCGATCGGCCGGAACCAGGTGGTCAAGGTGGATCTCGACAACCACCGCCTGACGCTCCTGCGCGACGGGCAGACGGTGAAGAGCGTGCCCATGTCGGCCGGCACCCCCGGCGGCGAGAAGGCGTCCTGGCGGGGGAAGACCGTGCTGATGTCGAAGGAGGGCACCATCAACATGCGTTCCGAGACCGTCGGCCTCGGTGACGCCTACGACAAGATGGTCGACTACTCGATGCGGCTGACCTGGTCGGGCATGTACGCCCACGCGGCCCCCTGGAACGCCGCGTACTTCGGCAACGCCAACAAGAGCTCGGGCTGCATCGGCATGAGCGATGCCAACGCGCGCAGTGTGTACGACCTGGTGCAGGTCGGCGATCCCTTCGAGATCACCGGCTCGGACGCCAAGGGCACGCAGGCCCTGAACAACGGCTACGGCGAGTGGAACCTGTCGTGGTCCGAGTGGCAGGCGAAGAGCGCGCTGCGCTGATCTCGCGTCCACCAATCGTTACCCTCGCGTAACTTACCGACCAGTTACCTCGGGTAAGCCCCTGCGGTTACCGTCGGGTCACTTTCACTGTCCCCACCAGTGACACGAGTAGGAGTGACCCGTGCGCACACCTCTGGTCTTCGCCGTCTCGGCCGCCCTGGTGGCCGGGACGGCCCTCGGGCTCGCCCCCGCCGCCCATGCCGCCCCCGCCGCCGGTCCCGCCGTCCGTTTCGTCGACATCGCCGGAGACGGCGGCACGATCCTCAAGGCCAACGTCGTCACCCCCGCCGGAGCCGACGGCTCGACCCGCTACCCCGTGATCGTGCTCCCCACCAGTTGGGCGATGCCGCAGATCGAGTACCTCGCCCAGGCCACGAAGCTCGCCGACTCCGGCTATGTCGTGGTCAGTTACAACTCGCGCGGCTTCTGGCAGTCCGGCGGCGAGATCGAGACCGCCGGACCGAAGGACGTCGCCGACGCCTCCAAGGTCATCGACTGGGCCCTCGCCAACACCCCGGCCGACCCGGAGAAGGTCGGGATGGCGGGGGTGAGTTACGGAGCCGGGATCAGCCTGCTCGCCTCCGCGCACGACAAGCGGATCAGGGTGGTCGCGGCCCTGAGCGGCTGGGCCGACCTCATCGAGTCCATCTACAGCGGCCGTACCCAGCACCTCCAGGCCGCGGCCCTGCTCGGCGGCGCCGGCTACCTCACCGGTCGCCCAGGCCCCGAACTCCGGCGCATCCTGGGCGACTTCCTCTCCTCCGACCTCGCCAAGGAAGAGGAGATGATCGCCTGGGGACGGAAGCGCTCCGCCGCCACGTACCTGGACCGGATCAACGCCAACGGCGCCGCGATCATGCTCGGCAACGCCTGGGGCGACACCATCTTCCCGCCCAACCAGTACGCCTCCTTCTACGAGAAGCTCCAGGGCCCCAAGCGCCTGGAGTTCCGCCCCGGCGACCACGCCACCGCCGAGGCCACCGGTCTGTTCGGACTGCCCAACGACACCTGGACCAGCACGCGGCGCTGGTTCGACCACCACCTCAAGGGAGTCGACAACGGCATCGACCGCGAGCAGCCGGTCCAGCTCAAGTCCAGGTCCACCGGCGGCTACGAGGGCTACCCGGACTGGAAGTCGGTGGGTGCCGACGAGCGCAAGATCGCCCTCGCCGGCACCCAGAAGATCTGGGCGAACGTCGACTCCGGCGCCAACGGCGGCATCGTGCTGCTCTCCAACGCCCTGGACCAGTTCCTGAAGACCCCGCCCGTCGCCTCGATCCCGCTCCTCCCCCGCCCCTTCGCCGGCGTCTGGCGGTCCGAGCGGTACGACACGGCCCAGCGGGTGCGCGGAACGGCGGAGCTGCACACCACGGTCACCTCCACCAAGGAGAGCGGCACCCTCGTCGCCTACCTCTACGACGTGGGCCCGCTCGGCCTCGGGAAGCTGGTCAGCAATGCCCCGTACACGTTCCACGACAAGACACCCGGCAAGCCGTTCGCCGTCGACCTGGAGCTGTTCTCCACCGCCTACGACGTGCCGGCGGGCCACCGTCTCGCCCTGGTCGTCGACACCGTCGACCCGCTCTACATCGAGCACAACCCGACCGGCGCACAGCTGACCTTCTCCTCCCCGGCGGCCGACCCCTCGTACCTGTCGGTCCCGCTGCGGGAGAAGTGATCACCGGCTGCTGCCGGACGGGTTCGGCTCCATGCCGGCTGCTGCGCGGCCGCTAGGGCCTCGTGGGAGGACCACCCCCACCCGG
Source organism: Streptomyces sp. NPDC047971 (assembly GCF_040653355.1). Classification (NCBI taxonomy): domain Bacteria; kingdom Bacillati; phylum Actinomycetota; class Actinomycetes; order Kitasatosporales; family Streptomycetaceae; genus Streptomyces; species Streptomyces sp. NPDC047971. Next base: position 95,387 of record NZ_JBEZNW010000008.1, read on the forward strand.
CAGCAGCGTCTCTGGTTCGGCCGGGCGGACGTCCGCGGCCTTGGTTTTGGGACTGCGGCGCTCCACCCGGGCCACCCAGGTGGCGAACCAGGAGAGCAGCATGCACATCCCGATGTAGATCGGCGAGATCAGCATCACGACGGGGATGAAGGGCAGATCGTAGTCGAGGTTCGACGCGATCAGCTTCCCCGCGTGCAGGAACTCCTCGTACGTGATGAGGAAGCCGAGCGAGGTGTCCTTCAGGGCCACCACCAACTGGCTGATGATGGTGGGCAGCATCGCCCTGACCGCCTGCGGCACGAGGACGTACGTCATGACCTGGGTCTTGCGCATCCCGAGCGCGTACGCCGCCTCCCGCTGGCCGCGGTCGACGGAGTCGACGCCGGTGCGGAACACCTCGGCGAGCACCGAGCCGTTGTAGAGGGTCAGTCCGGCGACGAGTGCCGGCAGCGGCTGGACCTTCAGCGCCACGAAGATGAAGAAGATCATCACCAGTACGGGCATCGCGCGGAAGAACTCGACGAGCAGCGTCGAGACCCAGCGGAAGACCACGCGCTCCGAGAGGCGCCCGGTGGCGAGGACCGCGCCGAGGACGAGCGAGAGCACCGAGGCGTAGGCGAAGGCCGTGAGGGTGTTCCTCAGGCCGCGCAGCAACAACTCCTGGATCCCGATGTAGGCGAAGGGCGACCACTTGGTGGCGGTGAACTGCTCGGTGTCGAAGAGGAGATAGAGGATCCAGCCCGCCAGGGCCAGGATCGCGACGGTGGAGACGACGCCGTAGAGCCGGTGGCGCTTGAGGGTCTGTGGGCCGGGGATGTCGTACAGGGCGGTGGACTCGGTCATCGGGCGACTCCCCAGCGCTTCTCCAGGACGTGGAAGATCGCGCTGATGGTGAGGGTGATGATCAGGTAGCCGACGGCGATCCAGACGAAGGTCCAGACGATGTTGTAGCCGAGCTCGCTCAACGTCTTGTAGGTGCCGAGGAGTTCGTTGACGCTGAAGGCTCCGGCGATCGCGGAGTTCTTGGCCAGCGCGATGAGCGTGGAGCCGATGGGCGGGATGACGGAGCGGAACGCCTGCGGCAGGACGACGGCGTTGAGGGTCTGCCCGAAGGTCATCCCGAGGCTGCGGGCGGCCTCGCCCTGGCCGCGCGGCACGGTGTTGATGCCGGAGCGCAACGCCTCGCAGATGAACGCCGAGGTGTAGCAGCCCAGTGCGAGGACCGCGAAGAGCTGGAACGGGAGCACGAGCCCGAAGCGCGGCAGACCGAGCATCACGGCGAAGAAGAGCAGGGTGAGCGGGGTGTTGCGCAGCACGGTGACCCAGACCGCGCCGAAGACCCGGAAGGAGCCGACGGGCGCGACGCGGAAGGAGGCCATCACGAAGCCGAGCACGAGGGCGAGGACCGAGGAGTAGACGGTGAGCTCCACGGTGCCGAGGAAGCCTTCGCCGTAGACGGCGAAGTTCTCTGTCAGGACGTCCATGCCGGGGGCCTCCTCCTCAGCCCGCCGGGTAGCGGTCGATCGCGGGCGGCTGCGGGGCGGGGACCCCGGAGAGCCCGAGGGTCGCGTCGTACGCCTTCTTCCAGTCGCCGTTCTTCTCGTGCAGGGCGAGGGCGTCGTCGAGGGCGAAGCGCAGGGCGTTGTCGCCGCGCGGGACGCCGATGCCGTACGGCTCCCGGGAGAACGGCTTACCGACGACCTTGAGCTCGTCGGGGACCTTGGCCGCGTAGCCCATGAGGATCGTGTCGTCGGTGGTGACCGCGTCGACCTGGTAGGTGAGGAGGTTGTCGACGCAGACGGAGTAGCTGTCGTAGGCGACGAGGTCCGCCTTCGGGTAGTCCTTCTCGATGCGCTGGTACGGAGTGGATCCGGCGGCCGAGCAGACGCGCTTGCCGTCGAGGTCCTGCGGACCGTCGATGTCGTGTTCGTCGGTGCGGACGAGCAGCGACTGGCCGGCCATGTAGTACGGGCCGGCGAAGCCGACGAGCTTCTTGCGGTTGTCGTTGATGGTGTAGGTGCCGACGTAGTAGTCGATCTGGCCGTTCTGCAGGGCGGTTTCGCGGTTTGCCGAGGCGATCGTCCGGAACTCGATCGAGGCCGGGTCGAAGCCGAGCGAGGCGGACATCATCTTCGCGATCTCGATGTCGAAGCCCGAATACCGTCCGGTGGCCGGGTCCTTCTCCCCCATGTAGGGCTGGTCCTCCTTGGCTCCGACGATCAGACGGCCACGCTCCTTCGCCTTCCGCCAGGTCGGGGAGTCCGGCAGCCGGAAGGCCGACTGGACCTGGTAGACCGGGAGTTGGTCGGGCTGCGGCCCCTTGACGGGCGGGCTGCCCTCCTTCCCGCAGGCGGCCAGCGTGGTCACGGCGGAGACGAACAGGGCGAGGGCGGCGAGAGCGCGTCGCGTACGGTGCATGGTGCCCCGCCCCCGTCAGTGCTTGAGGATCTTGGACAGGAAGTCCTTGGCACGCTCACTGCGCGGGCTGGTGAAGAACTCCTCGGGCGTGCGGTCCTCCACGATGCGACCGTCGGCCATGAAGACCACGCGGTTGGCGGCGGAGCGCGCGAAGCCCATCTCGTGGGTGACGACGACCATGGTCATGCCCTCGTGGGCGAGCTGCTGCATCACCTCCAGGACCTCGTTGATCATCTCGGGGTCGAGGGCCGAGGTCGGCTCGTCGAAGAGGAGCGCCTTGGGGTCCATGGCGAGCGCGCGGGCGATCGCGACCCGCTGCTGCTGGCCGCCGGAGAGCTGCGCGGGGAACTTGCCGGCGTGGGCGGCGAGCCCGACCCGGTCGAGGAGTTCGCGCGAACGCCGGTCGGCCTCCTCCTTCCTGCGCCTGCGGACCTTGACCTGGGCCAGGGAGACGTTGTCGAGGACGGTCTTGTGCGCGAAGAGGTTGAAGGACTGGAAGACCATGCCGACCTCGGCCCGCAGCCGGGCCAGCGCCTTGCCCTCGGCGGGGATGGGCTTGCCGTCGATGAGGATGTCGCCCGCCTCGACGGACTCCAGCCGGTTGATGGCGCGGCAGAGGGTCGACTTGCCCGAGCCGGACGGCCCGATGACCACCACCACCTCCCCGCGGCCGACGGTGAGGCGGATGTCCTGCAGAACGTGCAACGTGCCGTAGTGCTTGTTGACGTCACGCAGCTCGATCAACGGATCGACGACGGCCATACGCTGCCCTGCCCCATTTCTCAGCGGTGTCGAGGTCAGCGCAAACTATCCACCACAAAAAGGGACTTCCCACCCGACACGCATGAAAAGGGGCAATAGCCGTATAACCTGTGGAGCGGTGCTCCGGGAGACGCAGGGCGGCTCAGAACTCGGCGGCCTCCGCGTACACCTGGGACAGTTCGGGCGATCCGCTGTGGGCCCAGTCGAGCCCCGCCGTCACCACGTCGATCTCCCGGCCCGAGGCCAGCCGGACCACCGGCCGGCCCCCCGGCCACACCTGCCAGGCCGCGCCCGGCACCGTCCGCACGATGACCGTCCCCAGATACAGCCCGGCGTCGTTGCCGATCCAGGGCAGCTCCTCCGGATCGTCCCGCCATCGCGGCGTCAGTTGGTCGATCGCCACCAGTGAGCGCGGGGTGTCGTCCAGTCTCACCCCCGCCGCCTGTGCCCTGGCGCGCAGCAGCTCGCACTCGGCGAGCAACTCGCCGACCCCTTCCGGATCACGGTCGAAGGCCGCGGCCAGGGGGTGTCGATCGGCCGCGGGCCGCTTGCGCCAGATGTCCAGGAACGGGATGTTCATCCGACCAGCGTCGCACCGCACCCTCCGGTGGCACCACCCGGCGCGCGGAGATCGTCGCGGCCCGGGCGGGCCGCCGTCTCCCGGGTGTGGGCCCGCCTCTAAGGTGATGCCCATGCCAGAGCCCCACACCCTGCCCGCCGGTCCGCGACGCGGCCGGCGCATCGCCGCCGTCTCGGTCGGGATCGTCCTCGCATGCGCCTCGACCGCCGCGTTCCTGACCGTGCGGGACTCGGCGTCCGCGTCCACGCCCGACACGGCCGAGGCCGCCGCCGGAGCCGAGCGGCGTGCCGCGAACCCCTTCCTGCGGGCACCCGGCTCGCCGATGACGGTGATCGCGCACCGGGGTGCCTCCTCGGCCGCGCCCGAGAACACGCTCGTCTCCGACGAGGTCGCCCGCAGGGCGGGGGCCCGCTGGATCGAGAACGACGTCCAGCCGAGCAAGGACGGCGTGCCGTACGTCCTCCACGACAGCACGGTGGACCGCACGACCGACGGGACCGGGCCGATCCGCACGCTGACCGCCCGGGAGCTGGACCGGCTCGACGCGGGCACCTGGTTCGCCCCCGCGTTCCGCGGCCTACGGATCCCCACCCTGGCGGCCCAGCTCGCCGATCTGCGTCTGCGGGGCGGGAACCTGGTCCTGGAGATCAAGGGCAGCCACAGCCGCGACCAGGTGGCGCGGATCGTCGAGGAGGTGCGCGACCACGGCATGGCCGACCGGGTGCTGGTGCAGAGCTTCGATCCCGAGGCCCTGCGGCACACCCGTGCGCTGGCTCCCGAACTCCCCCTCGCCCTGCTGCGCGACACCCTGGATCCCGACCCGGTCGCGGTCGCGTCCGAGCTCGGGCTGAGCGCCTACAACCCGGCCGTCGGCCAGCTCACCGCCCACCCCGGGACGGTGGAGAAGCTCCACGCGGCCGGGGTGGCCGTGATGGCCTGGACGGTCGACACGGCGGACCGCTGGAAGACCCTGGACTCGCTCGGCACCGACGCGGTCATCACCAACCGCCCGGCCGAACTGGCCGGCTGGAACGCCGCCTGGGCCCAGAGCCGCCCGACGGGCTCCTAGACCTCCAGGTCGACGACGACCGGTGCGTGGTCGGAGGCACCCTTGCCCTTGCGCTCCTCGCGGTCGACGTAGCTGTCCGCGACCGCCTCGGTGAACGGCTTGTTGCCGTACACCAGGTCGATGCGCATTCCGCGGTTCTTCGGGAAGCAGAGCTGGCGGTAGTCCCAGTACGTGAAGGGGTGGTCGTACTTCAGGGGCCGCGGGACCACGTCCGCGAGACCGGCCTCGCGGAGCCCGGCCAGCGCCGCCCGCTCCGGCTCGGTGACGTGGGTGAGGCCCTCGAAGGCGGCGCGGTCCCAGACGTCGTCGTCGGTCGGCGCGATGTTGTAGTCGCCGAGGACGGCGAACGGGCGCTCCCCCGCGGCGTCCTCGGCGACGGCGGCCCGGAGCGCCTCGAGCCAGCGGAGCTTGTAGGCGTAGTGCTCGTGGGCGACCTCGCGGCCGTTGGGCACGTAGACCGACCAGACGCGGACCGGGCCGCAGGTCGCGGAGATCGCCCGGGGCTCCTGCACGGTCTCGTAGTCGGGACCGCCGGGCAGACCGGTGACGACGTCCTCCAGGCCGACCTTGGAGAGCAGGGCCACGCCGTTCCACCGGCCGGTGGCATTCACCACCGACTCGTACCCCAGCTCGCGCAGTTCGTCGGCGGGGAACTGCTCGGCGGTGCACTTGGTCTCCTGGATGCACAGCACGTCCGTGCCGGTGCTCTCCAGCCAGGCCAGGAGTCGGGGCAGGCGGGCGGTGATCGAATTGACGTTCCAGGTCGCGATGCGCATGCGCGCAAGCCTAACGAAGGGGTGTGACAGTCACCGGCCTCGCGGGCCGGTGGATCACAGCTCGGTGGAGTCGCCCGGGGTCAGCCGGCCGTGGTCCGTGCCGCCGAGGGCACCGATCTGCCGGTCGTAGATGGGCCGGGCGAGATCGGTGAGCAGGGCGTCGTGGACGTCGATGGCCCGGCGCGGCTTGACCTCGCGTACGTAGTCGATGACCTCGGAGATCTTGTTCCAGGGCGCCATCACCGGCAGCATCAGCGTGTCCACCGGGTGGTCGGGGACGGTGAGCGCGTCGCCCGGGTGGAAGACGGAGCCGTCCACGAGGAAGCCGACATTGGTGATCCGGGGGATGTCCGGGTGGATCACCGCGTGCAGCTCCCCGTGGACCTGGACGTCGAAGCCGGCGGCGGTGAAGGTGTCACCGTGGCCGACGGTGTGGACGCGGCCGGGGAAGGCGGCCGAGAGCTTCTCCGCGACGCTGCGCAGGGTCCAGATCTCGGCCGCCGGGTTGGACGCGAGACCGGCCCGCAGCCGGTTCTCGTCGAAGTGGTCGGCATGCTCGTGGGTGACGAGCAGGACGTCGGCGCCGAGAGCGGAGTCCTCCTCGCTGAAGCCGCCCGGGTCGATGACGAGGGTCCGTCCGTCCTTCTCCAGACGGACACAGGCGTGCGACTTCTTCGTCAGCTTCACGGGACTCCCCCTCACGACGGGCCGGACCGGGCCCCGTCAGCCTACGCCTGAGGGGTGGTCTCCTCCTTGATCACCCGTCCCACGACGCGCAGGGCGCGCTCGGCCGCCGGCAGCCCGCAGTAGACCGCCGTCTGCAGCACGACCTCCCTGATCTCGTCGGGGGTCAGACCGTTGCGCAGGGCGGCCCTGGTGTGGTCGCCGAGCGCGTCGTGGTGGCCGCCGGCGATCAGCGCGGTGAGCGTCACGCAACTGCGGGTGCGGCGGTCCAGTCCCTCCCGGCTCCACACCTCGCCCCAGGCGTAGCGGGTGACGAGGGCCTGCAGGTCCGCGCCGAACTCGTCGTCCAGCGCCTGGTCCACGTGCGCGTCGCCGAGGATCTCCCGGCGCAGTTTGAGGCCCTGGTCGTACGGATCGGGCCGGGCCGCCCCGGTGTCTCCGTCCGCCGGCTCGGCGGGCGCGATCGCGGCGACGGGCACGACCGGCGCGGACACGGGCGCCGTCCCCGGGGCGGGCAGGGCGCTCTGTGTGTCGTGCACGATCCCGGCGAAGTGGCCGATGAGCAGCTCGGTGACGGCGGCGGGCTGCTCGACCGGAGCGAGGTGCGAGGCGCCGGGGACGACGGCGAGCCGGGCGTCGGCGATCCCGGCGACCAGGGTGCGGGCCTCGGCGGGGCCGGTGACCTGGTCCTCGGAACCGACGAGGACGAGGGCGGGGACGCCGACGCTGCCGAGGGCTTCCCGGACGTCGAAGACGGCGAGCGCCTCGCAGGCGCCGATGTAGCAGCCGGGGTCGGTGGTGCGGACCATCTGCACGGCCCATTCGACGATCGCGGGCTGCGCGGCGCGGAAGGCGGGGGTGAACCACTGCTCGGGGGCGGTGCGGGCCATCGGTTCGAGGCCGTTGGTACGGACGATCACACCGCGCTGGCGGAACTCGTCGGCGCTGCCGAACCGGGGCGAGGCGGCGATCAGGGCGAGCGAGGCCACCCGGTGGGGCGCCCGGAGGGCGAGGTCGAGGCCGACCGCGCCGCCGATGGAGCAGCCGGCGTAGCCGAAGCGCTGGATGCCCAGCTCGTCGAGGGTGGCGAGCAGCCGGTCGCCGAGCTCCGCGACGGAGGTGAAGGGCAGGGCGGGGGCCCCGCCGTGCCCGGGCAGGTCGAAACGGACGACGCGCCACTGGCGGGTGAGCTCGGGTATCTGTCGGTCCCACATGTGCCAGGTGGTGCCGAGAGAGGGGCCGATCACCAGGACGGGGGCGTCGTCGGGACCGTCGAGGCGGTATTGCAGGGTGTTCGTCGGTGTCTCACTCACGTCCTGCACGCTCTCACACCCCCCGCCATCTCACGGAAGGGGGTCGGCGGGGAACGGAGCGTGTCCGGCCGGGCGGGCCCCCGTCGGGGCGCCGCGCGGCCGGACACCGGCGTCACCGCACGTCGTACGCGCGGGTGATCGTCTGGGTCACCCCGTTCCCGTTGGCGTCGGTGAAGGCGGCCTTGGTCATGACCTGCTTCCCCGCGGCGCCGGTGTGGTCGAGGACCGCCGTCCATGCGCCGCCCTGCCGCCGGGTCGGCGCCTGGGTCCACGTGGCGCCGCCGTCGTAGGAGTAGGAGAGCGAGGCCGACGTGATCGCGCCCGGCGTGTAGCCGGCGTGTCCTTCGACCGACAGGCCGACCGTGATGCCGCCGCGCGCGGGCAGGGTGTTCAGCCCGTCCACCGGCAGGTCGTACGCCGGGGCGAGGATCGGCAGACCGCGCGAGGGGACATCCGGCTCCCGGTGGGAGCGGAAGCTCCAGCTGGTGGTGACGGCCGTGGAGCGGAGCCAGTTCCGGTCCGCGGAGGGGATCTTCTCCAGGACCTGGGTGAGCTCGTACGCGGAGTCCTCGTCCGGCACCTGGAACACGCCGTACGGATCGATGCGGGTGCCGATCTGCTTGCCGTCGCGCTTCAGCACCAGCCGGCCGAGGTCGCCGAACGACCCGCCGTAGGACCAGTGGTCGCCGGAGCCGTCGAGCCAGAGCGCGTTCTGGAAACCGATCAGGTCCCCCTGCCGCTCGGCGCTCAGCATCAGCTCGCCGTCGGCGTCGCGGGGCGCGGCCGGCCGCAGGGCGCCCCCGTACCATTCCTCGGCGCCGCGCTGTCCCGCCCGGTAGGTGCGGTCCTGGTCCCCCATGAACGCGGCGAAGGGGAAGCTGGTCATCGCGCCGTGGTACCAGGCGTCGTCACCGGTCGAGTAGTAGGCGGTGCGGGTGACGGGTACGTGGATCGCGCCGAACGGGCTGACGGGGACGAGGCCGTGGTCGCCGCCGGAGGGCCGGACGAACAGCGCGTCGAGGTAGTCGCCCTCCCGGCCCATGGCCCTCCAGGTCTCGGTGATGTGGGCCAGCGAGGAGTCCTTGGGCCGGTAGAGCTGCTCGGAGCGCAGCGGCCCCCGGACCGGGTACGACAGGTTGTAGACGTAGGGCGAGCCGCCCTCGGAGCCGGTGGCGCGCCAGGTCGACCGGAATTCGAAGGTGCCGCTCCCTGCCCGTCCGTCGATGTTCGCGTAGAGGTCCGGGACGGTGTCGGCCGTGACGACCGACCCGGCCGCCAGCCAGGTGTCGTCCCAGGTGCGGGTGTAGCTGAGGGTGGCGTCGTCCAGGGATGCCGGGCGGCCGGTCCGCAGGCTCAGCCGGTGGGCCTCGCGGGCGTCGAGGACGACGGTGGTGTCACGGGTGATCCGGAACTGCGGCCGCGCGAGGTAGCTGATGGACGTGGGCGCGTCGTCGGCGTCGTAGGAGGTGACGAAGCTGCTCAGGGCGTAGTCGCCCGGGCGCACGCTGAACGTCTGGTCCGTCGCGCCGGAGTTGATGCGGCGTTCGCCCTTGTCGATGTCCAGCTTGACGAGGTCCAGGGAGGAGGAGCCGGTGGCGGGCCTGCCGTCGCGGTCGACGAGCTTGACCCGGAGCGTCACGGTCTCGGGCTGGACATGGAGGGTGAAGGGCACGGAGACGTGGACGCCGCCGCCTTCGGCCAGGATCCGGCCGGTGATCGCGCCGTACTGGGAGTCCTTCAGACGGGCGGTGGGGTCGATCCTCAGCGGTACCTGGACGGTGGCCCCGGCGGGGATCCGCACCTTGCTCTGCCCCGGCTCGGCGATGCCGGAGCGGACCTCGCTGCCGTCGTTGCCGTGCACCCCGGCGACCTTCAGGCTCAGGGTGAGGTCGCTTCGTCCGGTGTTGGTGAAGGGCACCGGCACGGTGGTGCGGTCCGAGGCGTCCTGCGGCCAGTGGTAGCTGCCGGCCTGGACGGCGGGCGCGGAGAGCACCTTCTGGTTCACGGCGCCGAACACGTCGAGTACGCCGGCGCCGGTCTGGTCGGCGCCCGCGACCGTCCCGCCGGTGCGGGCGGAGGAGACCAGGGCGGCCTTGATCTGCTGGGCGGTCCAGTCCGGGTGGGCCTGGCGGACGACGGCCGCGGCGCCCGCGACATGCGGAGTGGCCATGGAGGTGCCGGACATGGCCCGGTAGGCGTAGACGCCGCGCCCGCCCGCGCTCGCCGCGGAGACGGCGACGCCGGGGGCGGCCAGCTCGGGCTTGAGGGTGTGGGTGACGGCCACCGGACCACGGCTGGAGAACGGCGCGGTGGTGTCGTCGCGGTCCACGGCGCCGACCGTCAGCACGCCGGGCACGCACCCGGGCGAGGAGACGGTCTCGGTACCGGGACCGGAGTTGCCCGCGGCGACGACGAACAGCGTGTGGCTGTCCTGCGAGAGCTGCTTCGTGGCCTGGGCCACGGGGTCGGTGCAGTCCCGGATCCCGGAGCTGCCCAGGCTCATGGAGACGACGTCGGCCCGCTGGTCGACGGCCCACTGCATCCCCGCGATGACCCAGGAGTCCTGGCCGGAGCCGTAGTCGTCGAGCACCTTGCCGATGAGCAGGGAGGCGGCGGGGGCGACTCCCTTCATCCGGCCTCCGCTCGCCGCTCCCGAACCGCCGACCGTGGAGGCGGTGTGGGTTCCGTGCCCCACCCGGTCGTCGGTGGTCGTGGAGCCGGTGAAGTTCTCCGAGGCGGTGACCCGGTCCGCCAGGTCGGGGTGCCCGGCGTCCACGCCGGTGTCGAGGACGGCGACCTTGGTGCCCTTGCCGTCGTAGCCGGCCGCCCATGCCTCGGGCGCGTGGACCTGGGCGGTGGACCGGTCGAGGGTGGCCTCGACCTTGCCGTCGAGCCACAGCTTCTTGAGGGTCGAGGCGGAACGCGAGCGGGGATCGGTGACGTCCTGCCAGAAGGTGGCGGCGGAGTCCTTGCCGGTCGTGAGCGCGACGCCGTCCACCGCCGGGAGGACCGGCCCGCGCCGGGCCCCGCGAGGGGCCGCGGGAGCGCTGTCGGCGACGTTCACGGTGGGCCGGTAGGTGGCGATCAGCGGCAGCGAGTCGGTGTGGTCGTCGTCGTAGCCCTGGCGGATGAGGCCCGTGACGTTGAACAGCTGCTCGTCGACCCGGTCCTCGGCGATCGCCCGGGTGGCGCCCTCCGGATAGACGTAGAGGTCCGTGCCGGTCTGCCGGGTCTGGACCGTCGGCCGGCTGCCGTCCGCGCGGGGCAGGACGGCGGCGGAGCTGCGTCCCGACGTGTCCGTGGTCACCAGCACCTTGTCGCCGGTGACGAGGGTGACCGACGTCTGTCGGCCGCCCGCCGTGTCGGCGGCGCTGCCGACGATGGGCCTCTTCCCCGAGGCGGCGTCAGGAGGTGCCGGTGCCGCCCCCGACGGCGTGACCGCGGTGGCGGCCAGGACGACGGCGGTCGCCGCGCCCGAGGCGATACGCGTTATGGAGCGCATGAATCTCCCCACTCGAAACCGTGAACATCCCGTGCTGCAGCGGCAGCCTGGCAGACACGGGGATCACTCAGGGGCGCCACGGGTGGCGGGTCTCCCGCATGTCGGCTTCCCGTCACACGAGGGCTCCATGGGCTCGCCGGAGCCGGACGGAGCCCGGAACGGCGCGGCGCGCCGGGCCGGTTGGGCGGGGCGGGCCGGGCCGGCCGGGTGGGCTCAGCGGGCCGGGTGGGCGAGCTGGGGTGGGGTTGGGGTTGGGCGGGGCCGGGTGGGCGGGGCTGAGCCGGGCTGCGCTGGGGAGGGCGTCAGAGCCAGCCCGCACGGGCGGCGTGCCAGCCGAGCTGCAGGCGCGAATCCGCCCCGGCGAGATCCATGAGCCGGCGGGTCCGTCGCTCCACGGTGCGTATGGAGACGCCGAGTTGGGAGGCCGTCCGGCGGTCGGAGAACCCTGCCAGCAGCAGGGCGAGGACCTCCAGCTCGCCCTCGGTGGGCCGCTCCTCGGCGGTCGACTCCGCGCACAGCCCGGTCGTGGTCGCGTACAGCGGCCGGGCCTGGGCCCATTCCTTCTCGAAGAGGTGGACCAGGGCGGCCAGCAGACCGCTGCGGTGCACCACGATGGCGCTCGGCTCACCACCGGAGTCCGCGGTGTCCAGGGGCACCATGGCCCGCTCGCGGTCCGACACGACCATCTTCAGCGGAAGCGACTCGACCAGGCGGATCTCCAGGCCCGCCGACATGCCCGCTCGCACGTCCCTCGCCATCTCGGGGCCGTCGAGGTAGTCCTTGGCGGCCACCACCCGGAAGTCGACCCCTCGGTCGAGCGCCGAGCTCTCGGCCATGTCGGTGTCCTCCCGCGGCACCGCGATGGGCTCTCCGACGAGGAAGACGAGCAACTCCCGCTGAGCGCCGCGCTGCAGCTGGTGGAACCGGTGCGCGACCTGCTCCACGCCGACGACCACCTCCACGACGTTCGCGGCGGGGTGGGCGGCGGTGCTGCGGTACTGCTCGGTGAGCATCGAGAACGCGGTCTCGGCGCGGTGCAGCGCGTCACGCTGTTCGACGAGGAACGGCGCCAGGGCGACGGAGGGCGGCGTCAGCCGGTACCGGGCGGGCCGGCGGTCGGCGCCGTCGGGTGCCCCGCCGTCGGCCTCGGACGCGACGGCGACCAGGCCGCGTGCCGCCAGCTCGTGCAGGACGCGGGTCGTCTCGGCCCGCTCCAGCCCGGTCTCCCGGGCGATGTCCCCGGCCGAGGCCGTCGGCCGGGCCAGCAGCGCGGTGTAGACGGCCTCCTCGGCCAGGCCCAGTCCCAGTGCCTGCAGCATCCAGCTCCCCTCGGGCGGCCGCCGGCTCCGGCCCTGGCGCGGCTCGGGCGGGTTCGTCGCAGCCGGACCCTATCCCACCGCCGGACGGTCGCCCTCGGCCGGTGCGCCGAGGCCCCTCCGTCGTCCTGCCCGGCCCCGTGCGGACTCCGCCGGGCCCGTCACGGCGTGGTGGTGGACACCACGAACACCTTCGGTGCGGCGGGGTCGGTGAGGTCGACGGTGATGTCCTGGCTGGGCCTCGGCTTGTCCTTGCGGACGGTGGTGCCGGACCAGCTCCGGTCCGTCGTGAAGTCCCAGCCGACGATGGCGGCGTCGCGGTCGCCGATGGAGATCTCTCCGGGGACCAGCTCGGAGCGGCTGGAGCCGACGTCGTTCAGGAAGGTGTCGAGCCGGCCGGCGTTCGTCGTGAACTGGACGTACAGCCGGCTGGTCTTCCAGTTGCTGGTCTCGAAGTAGGCGACCCCGGTGCTGCCGGCGGGGATCGGCACCTCGAACACGCGGCGCTTCATCTGCGAGGGCCAGTTGTCGACCAGCCCGGTGGCCGAGGACTCGCGTTCCTTGTCGCGGCCGCTGTCGCGGCTCTGCCCGGCGGAGATCACGAGATAGCCGGCGGGGATGCCCACGAGCAGGACGATGATGATCGCCGTCAGGATGCGGCGGCGGATCATGTGACGCCTGTCCTCCGGCAGCTTGGTCTCCTGCTCGGGCGAGGTGGTCGGGGAGGGAACGGTCATGAGTCCGGGTCCTGGGTGGTGCGGGAGGTACGGCCTTCGGCGCCGCCGCGCAGTACCTGGGCGTAGCGCTCGTATCGCTCGTGACGCTCGACGCGGCGGCGGTTGGCACGGCGGAAGCGGCGGGCCACGAGCCGGGCGAGGTCGGCGGCGCCGACCATGCCGGCCTCGGGACCGAGCTGGGCCTTGGCGATCCGGGCCTCGGGGCGGTAGCCGCGGCCCGTGAGGTGGCGCCGGAAGGCGTCCCTGGCGGGCGCGATGAGCAGGTCGTCGGCGGCGCTGACCCCTCCGCCGATGACGAAGCAGGACGGGTCGAGGGCGGCGGCGAGGTTGGCGATGCCGACGCCGAGCCACTGTCCGATGTCCTGGAGGAGCTCGACGCACATGGCGTCGCCCTCGCGGGCCAGCTCGGTGATCAGCGGGCCGGTGATCTCGGGGACGTGCCCCTTCACCCGCTCGATGATGCCGTACGCGACCGGGGAGTCGGCGGCGGCCAGTTCCCTGGCCTCGCGGACCAGCGCGTTGCCGGAGCTGTACTGCTCCCAGCAGCCGCGGTTGCCGCAGGGGCAGCGGTGCCCGCCGGGGACGACCTGCATGTGGCCGAACTCGCCGGCCACCCCGTACTTGCCGCGCTTGACCCGGCCGTCCTCCAGGATCGCCCCGCCGATGCCGGTCCCGAGGGTGATCATGACGAGGTGGTCCTCGCCCCGGCCCGCGCCGAAGCGCCACTCGGCCCAGGCGGCGGTGTTGGCGTCGTTGTCGACCATGACGGGGACGGCCAGCCGGGACTGGAGGGAGTCGCGCAGCGGCTCGTTGCGCCACGCGAGGTGCGGGGCGAAGAGGACGGTGGCGCGGTCGGCGTCGACCCAGCCGGCCGCGCCGATCCCGACGGCGTGCACGTCGTGCCGGTCGGAGAGGTCCAGGACCAGCTCGACGATGGTGTCCTCGACGACCTTGGGGCTCTTGGACTTGTCGGGGGTCTCGGTGCGGACCTTCTCCAGGATGGTGCCGTCCGCGTCGACGACTCCGGCCATGACCTTCGTGCCGCCGATGTCGATGCCCACGGTGGGCACCCGGGGCGCGGTCAGGTGGGAGCGCCGCTCCCGGGTGCCGACGGTCCGCAGCGCGGCGCCCCGGGAGGCCCCGCGCTGGGTCAGATCGCGGTAGGTACTCATCGGCTCGATTCTGCCAGGTGCGGTGTCGGGCGGCCGTTCACGACCGCCGCGCGGCGGCTACGGGGGTGTCGGGCGCTCCAGCTCGTGCCGGAGGTCCTCCAGCTCGCTGCCGCCCGCCATCTGCCGGGTCAACTCGTCCAGGGAGACCGAGTCCTTGGTGTGGCTGCCCGCCATGACACCCCGCTTGAGCAGGACGAACCGGTCGCCGACGAGGTAGGCGTGGTGCGGGTTGTGCGTGATGAGAACCACTCCGAGGCCCTGGTCACGGGCGGCGGCCACATACTTCAGGACCACTCCGGACTGCTTGACGCCGAGGGCGGCGGTCGGCTCGTCGAGGACGAGCACCTTGGCGCCGAAGTGGACGGCCCGGGCGATGGCCACGCACTGGCGCTCGCCGCCGGAGAGGGTGCCGATGGGCTGGTCGACGTCGCGCAGGTCGATGCCCATGCGGAGCAGCTCCGCACGGGTCGTCTCGCGCATCAGCTCGACGTCCAGGCGCCTGAAGGGACCCTTGCCCTTCGTGGGCTCCGAGCCGAGGAAGAAGTTCCGCCAGACCGGCATCAGGGGGACGACGGCCAGGTCCTGGTAGACGGTGGCGATGCCGAGGTCCAGGGCCTCGCGCGGGCTGGCGAGGGAGACCTCCTCGCCCTCGATGCGGAAGCCGCCTCCGTCGTGCCGGTGCAGCCCCGCGATGATCTTGATGAGGGTGGACTTGCCGGCTCCGTTGTCGCCGAGGACACAGGTGATCTCGCCCGCGTGGACCTCCAGGGAGACCCCTTCGAGGGCCCGGATGTTGCCGTAGTACTTGCTGACGTCGTCGAGCTCGACGAGCGCGGTGGACTCGGGGGTGGTCATGCGGTTGCCTCCACGCGCCTGCGGATCCAGGCGTTCAGCAGGGTCGCCAGCAGGAGCATCGCTCCCAGGAAGAACTTGAACCAGTCCGGGTTCCACTCCGCGTACACGATGCCCTTGCTGGTCATGCCGAAGATGAACGCGCCGACCGCCGAGCCGATGGCGGAGCCGTAGCCGCCGGTGATCAGGCAGCCGCCGATGACGGCCGCGATGATGTAGATCAGCTCGTTCCCGACGCCCTCTCCGGACTGGACGACGTCGAAGGAGAAGAGCAGGTGCTGGCCGGAGATCCAGGCGCAGAAGGCCACGCCCATGTAGAGGCCGATCTTGGTCCTGGAGACCGGGACGCCGACCGCGCGGGCGGCGTCCGCGCCGCCGCCGACGGCGAAGATCCAGTTGCCGAAGCGGGTGCGCAGCAGGATCCAGGTGGCGAGTGCGACCAGGCCGATCCACCACAGGATGGTGACCTTGAGTTCGACGCCGCCGATGGTCAGCTGCGAGGCGAAGAGCTTTCCGGCGGAGGGGAAGCCCTCCATGTCGGCGATCGACTTGGTGGAGACCGTGCCGCTGATCAGCTTGGTGAAGCCGAGGTTGAGGCCGGTCAGCATCAGGAACGTGCCGAGGGTGATGATGAAGCTCGGCAGCCTGGTGCGGGTCAGCATGAAGCCGTTGAAGAAGCCGATGGCGAGGGTGACGAGCAGCGAGACGCCCACGCCGACCCAGACGTTGGCCGTCATCTGGTAGCTGAACATCGACGAGACCAGCGCCGAGGTGGTGACCATCACGCCGGCGGAGAGGTCGAACTCCCCGCCGATCATCAGCAGCGCGACGGGCACCGCCATGATGCCGAGGGTGGAGGCCGCGTAGAGGACCGTGCCGAGGCTGGAGGCGCGCAGGAAGCTGTCGGCGACCAGCGAGAAGAAGACGAACACGGCGGCCGCGCCGACCACCGAGCCGAGCTCGGGGCGGGCCAGCAGCTTCTTCAGGGGGGTGGTGCGCAGCAGCCGCTCGTCGACGTGGTCGAGGTCCGGCGGTGCGGTCGCGCTCATCGGGTGCCCCGCTCCGTGTAGCCCTTCAGCGCCTCGGCGTCGTCCTTGGTGATGATCTGGGGGCCGGTCAGGACCGGCTTGCCGCCGCCGAGGACGTCGGCGTTGTACTTGTACAGCCAGAGCAGGTCGACGGCCTCGTAGCCCTGGAGGTAGGGCTGCTGGTCCACGGCGAAGCCGAGGGTGCCGGCGGAGAGCGCGGTGGCCACCTTGGCGTTCAGGTCGAAGGTGTCGACCTCCGCCCGGGAGCCCGCCGTCCGCTTCGCCTGGACGGCGGCGTCGGCGAAGGGCGCGCCGAGGGTGACGACGGCGTCGATGGCGGGGTCGGACTGCAGCTTGGCCTCGATGGACGCCTGGACGTCGGGCATGTTGGTGCCGTCGACGTACAGGTTCTGAAGATCGCCGTCGAAGGTCTTCTTCGCGCCCGCGCAGCGCTGCTCGTGGCCGACGTTGCCCTGCTCGTGCAGGACGCACAGGGCCTTCTTCTTCCCCCGCTCGTCGAGCTGGTCGCCGACGGCCTCGCCCGCGACGGTCTCGTCCTGGCCGATGTGGGTGAGCGCGCCGTAGGCCTTGGACTGCTCGGAGCCGGAGTTCACCGTGATCACCGGGATGCCGGCCTTGACCGCCTTCTCGACGGCGGTCTTCATCGCGTCGGGCTTCGCGAGGGTGACGATGAGCCCGTCGACGCCCTTGGCGATGTAGGAGTCGATGAGCTGGGCCTGCTGCTGCGCCTCGTCGCTGTGGGCGTAGAGGAAGTTGATGTTGTCCTTGGCGGCCGCCTGCTCGGCGCCGTTCTGGACGATGTCCCAGAAGGTGTCGCCGTCGCCCGAGTGGGTCACCATCGCGAAGGTCCACCGGGGGGTGTTCACCGCCGCCTTCCCCTGGGCGGCGGCCGCCTTGCGGGCGTCCTCCGCGCGCTTCCCGCCGGTGCTGCTGCACCCTGCGAGTGCGGCGGTGAGTGCCACCGCGAGCACGGCGCCGACCGCGGCGCGTACCCCTCCTGTCCGAAGCCTGGTCACGAGGCCGTGCCCTCCTTTGTGTCCTTCTGCGTGCATTGCAGTATCGGTCATGGGGGTCGCGCGCTTCCTCGCGGGGCTGAATGAGGGGTTATGGACGCACCAGGAGCTGGAATTCGAAGGTGTACCGCGAGGCCCGGTAGAGGTGGGATCCGAACTCGACGGCACGACCGGTGTCGTCCAGGGTGGTGCGCTCCATCGTGAGCAGCGGGGCTCCTTCCCGCTCGGCGAGCAGTTCCGCCTCGGCCGCCGTGGCGGCCCGGGCGCCGACGGTCTGGCGGGCGCTGTGCAGAGTGATGCCGGCGCCGCGCATCAGGCGGTAGAGGCCGGTGGTCTCCAGTCGCCCCGGGTCCAGGTCGAGCAGTCCGGCCGGCAGGTGGTTGCGCAGGTACGCCATCGGCTCGTCGTGCGCGGATCGCAGCCGCTCCACGTAGCGCACGTCGCTGCCCTCCGGTACGCCGAGGGCGGCGGCGACCCGGGCGGTGGCGGGTTCGACGCGGTCGGCCAGGACGCGGGTGGCGGGGCGCAGGCCGGCCGCCTCCAGGTCGTCGTAGAGGCTGCTCAGCTCCGGCGGGCGCCTGACCTGGCTGTGCACGACCTGGGTGCCGACGCCGCGCCGACGGACCAGGAGGCCCTTGTCGACGAGCGACTGGATGGCCTGGCGGACGGTGGGCCGGGAGAGGCCGAGACGGGTGGCGAGGTCGATCTCGTTGCCGAGCAGGCTGCCGGGGGTCAGGACCCCGTTCTCGATCGCCGCCTCCAGCTGCCGGGCGAGCTGGTAGTAGAGCGGGACCGGGCTGGTGCGGTCCACGGAGAGGGGTGGCAGCGGGGCGGACGACGGCTTGGACACGGACGGGAGCGTAGCCCGAGGGGCAGATGACAGGAAGTGGTGAAGTCCGATTGTCCTGACAAATCCTTGACAGGGTCCCGGTGCGGCACCACCTTGGGGCCATGCGTATCGGACTGATCGGAACGGGTCGTATCGGGGCCTTCCACGCGGGCGTGCTCACGCGCCATCCGGAGGTCGAGTCGCTGGTGGTGACGGACGCGGACGCGGACCGTGCGGCGCGGGTGGGCGGGGCGCTCGGCGCGGAGGTGGCGCCGGACGTCGACGCCCTCCTGGCCCGCCACGCGCTCGACGCCGTCGTCATCGCCTCCGCCACCGCCGCCCACGCCGAGCTGATCGCCCGCGCGGCGGGCGCCGGGCTCCCGGCGTTCTGCGAGAAGCCCATCGCCCTGGACGTGCCGGGCACGCTCGGCGCGCTGCGGGCGGTCGAGTCGGCGGGTACGGAGCTGCAGCTCGGCTTCATGCGCCGCTTCGACGCCGGGTACGCGGCGGCCCGGGAGGCCGTGCGGTCCGGGCGGCTCGGCCGGCTGCACACCGTACGGGCGGCGACCTCCGACCCCGCCCCGCCGCCCGCCGCGTACCTGCCGCTCTCCGGCGGTCTGTTCCGGGACTGTCTGGTGCACGACTTCGACATGCTGCGCTGGGTGACCGGGCGGGAGGTCGTTGAGGTGTACGCGACCGGCTCGGACGCGGGTCCCGCGATGTTCCGGGAGGCGGGCGACGTGGACACGGCGGCGGCGGCGCTCACCCTCGACGACGGCACGCTCGCCACGGCGACGGCGACCCGGTGCAACGGCGCCGGTTACGACGTGCGCATGGAGCTGGCGGGCGAGCGGGACCAGATCGCCGTCGGCCTGGACGACCGGACCCCGCTCACCTCGGTGGAGCCGGCGGGACCGCCCGCCCCCGTCAAGCCCTGGCCGGGCTTCCTGGAGCGGTTCGCCCCGGCGTACGAGGCCGAGCTGGACGCCTTCGTACGCCTGGTGCGGGGCGAGGCCGCCAACCCCTGCGACGGCCGCGAGGCCCTGGAGGCGCTGCGGATCGCGGAGGGCTGCGAGCGCTCACGGCGCGAACGGCGCCCGGTCGCGCTCGCCGAGATCCCGTCGTAGGGAGGGTGTCGCCGTCCGGCCGCGGGCGTCGCGAGCCGGGCGCGGGACCTTCCGGGCACGACCGGGGGCGAGATCCGGGCGCGGCGCACCCTCAGCCGCTCGCGGAGAGCACCGTCCCCTGAGCCACCGCGCACAGGGTCTCCTCGCCCTCGTCGTCCAGCGTCAGCAGGTCGCACCGGACCACCGCCTGCCGTCGTCCCGCGTGGACCACGCTCGCGCGGGCGACGAGCGTGCGGCCGCGCGCGGGGCGGACGTACTGGATGGAGAACCCCGCGGTGAGGACGGCCGCGCCCAGCGCGGTGCCCGCGGCGAAGGTGAGCGCGTTGTCGGCGGCGTACGAGAGCACGCCGCCGTGCGCGAAGCCGTTCTGCTGCCGGAGCTCCTCCCGGAGGTCCACCTCCAGGGTGGCCGCGCCGTCGCCGAAGGCCGTGATCCGGGCGCCGACGAGCCGGCTGAACGGCTGGGCGTCCAGGACCTTCCGGGCGAGATCGAGATCGAGGTCGCGCGAGGGATCGGTCATCGGGTCACCACCGGACGGGAAGGCGGCGCACGCCGCGGACGAGGAGGCCGGGCATCCACTCCCAGGGAGGGCCCTCCGGGTCGAGTTCGAGCCGCGGGAAACGCTCCAGGAGCGTCCGGATCGCGATGGTGCCCTCAAGGCGGGCGAGCGGGGCGCCGAGGCAGTAGTGGATGCCGTGCCCGAAGGCCAGATGGCCTCGCGGTTCGCGATGGATGTCGAAGCGGTCCGGTTCCGGGAAGCGCCGGGGGTCGCGGTCGGCGGCCGCGAGGGAGACGAAGACGGCCGAGCGGGCGGGGATGTCGGTACCGCCGATGGTGGTCGCCTCCGCGGCGATCCGGAAGGTGGTGGTCTCCACCGGCCCGTCGTAGCGCAGCCCTTCCTCGATCACCCCGTCGAGCAGCCCGAAGTCCGCTCGGAGCGCGGCGAGTTGGTCGGGGTGGGCGAACAGCGCCCGCATCGTGTTGGAGATCAGGCCGACGGTGGTCTCGTGACCGGCGATGAGCAACAGGTAGCACATCGCCCGCAGTTCGGGCAGGGAGAGCCGGTCGCCGTCCTCGGCGCGGGTGGCGATCAGCGCGGAGAGCAGGTCGTCCTCGGGGCCGGAGGCCCGCTTGTCCTCGATGAGTGCGTCGAGATAGGCGCCGAAGCCCTCGACGACCTCCCGCGCGGGCGTTCCGTCGGCCGGTGCGACCAGCTCGTTCGACCAGCGCCGGAAGGATTCCCGGTCGGCCGCGGGAACACCGAGGAGTTCGCAGATGACGGTCATGGGCAGCGGGAACGCGAAGGAGTCCACGAGATCGGCGCGGCCGGCCGGGGCCATGGCGTCGACGAGTTCGTCGGCGAGCTCCTGGACGCGGGGGCGCAGGGCCTCCACCCGCCGGCCGGTGAACTCCCGCGCGACGAGCTTGCGCAGCCGGGCGTGGTCCGGCGGGTCGACGGCGAGCAGGTTGGGGCCGATCACCTCCTCGTCGACCGGAACGACGCCGATGACGGACGGCGACTTCACCAGGCGGGGATCGGTGAGAGCCGCCCGCCCCTCCTCGTGGCCGACGACGAGCCAGAACTCCCAGCCGTCGGGCATGCGGATGTGGTGGACGGGACCGCTCTCACGGAGCTTCGCGTAGTAGGGATACGGATTCGCGGTGAAGTCCGCGCCCCACTCCCCCAGTTCGATGACGGACATCGCTCCACCCTAGGTCGTTTCCCCTCGGATCACGCCGCGAGCCCGGCAAGATCGGGAAGAAGGCGCCGGGGGAGGCCGGCCGTCCGTGTCGGCGGCCGGGCGCTCGCCGGTCACGCCAGTCGGAAGACCGGCCCCCTGGGGGTGAAGGGGAGGGAGGCCCCCTCGGGGATCAGGAAGGCGTGTTCGCGCCGGATGCGCAGGGTGTCGCACCAGCCGTCGGTGATCACCAGCAGCGGCGCCTCGGGCGGGAAGTCCTCGGCCCGCTGGAGCAGGTCGATGCCGGGCTGGAGTTCGGTGCCGCCACGGCCGCGGACCCGGACCCGCCCCGCGATCTCGGCCGGCGGCACGAAGCCCGCGTCGTACGGCGCCGCGTCGCAGAAGACGACGCGCGCGGCCGGTACGTCGCGGGCCTCGGCGTACGAGGCGATCGCGCCCAGGGCCTTGCCGAGCAGCGCCGTGTTCATCGAGCCGGAGGTGTCGAGGACGACGCCGAAGGTGCAGCGGGCGGTCTCCTCGGGCGGGAAGTACCGGCCCGCGCGCGGGATGTCCGGGGTGGATGCCTGGCGGCGCGCCGGGCGTGCGTAGGACCGCACGGCCTCCGGCCTCGGCACGTACTCGTCGAACCAGCGGGCGAGCCGGGCGTCCCAGGGCACCGGCGGGTGGGCGAGGGCCCGGATCTCCTGGACGAGCCCGGCGGGCAGCGTGCCGCGCCCGCCGCGCAGGTGCAGGTCGAATCCCTGGACGAGGCCGCGCCGGTAGAACTCGTCGAGATCCGTGTACGGGCGCCCCGCGCCGTGGGCGAGGGGCTCGCCCAGGATGTCCCCCGCGCCCCTGCCGCGCAGGGTGGCCAGGCGCCGCATCCGGCGCAGATCGCCGGCGATCCGGTCGTACACCTCCTCGACGGAGAGGCCGCGCAGGGCCGGGTCGTGCAGCAGCCCCTCGGGCATGGTGCCGATCCGCATCTCCACCAGCCAGTCGTTGACCACGTAGTCGGCGGCGACGTTGTGCAGGTACGGGTCGCGGGGGCCGCGGCGCTCGCCGTGGCGCAGGGCGGCATGGAGCATCTCGTGGGCCAGGATGAACCGCCAGGCGTCGTCGTCGAAGGTCCGCAGCGGGTTGATGTAGATCTCCCCGGCGGTGGCGCTGACGGCGGCGATGGCGATGTCCTGGGCGCGGGCCAGTTCGGCGTCGGCGACGACGGTCAGGCCGGCGGCGAGCCCGCCGAGCAGCGGGTACGAGGAGACGAACCAGTTCAGGGCCCGGTCCCAGGGGCGCTGGGCGACGCGTTCGCCGGTGGTCCGGTCACGACGGCCGCCGGCCACGTCCATGGCGGCGGAGACACTGCGGGTCAGGGCGCCGGCGAAGGCGGTCTGCCAGTCGGGGACGCCGGTGCCCCACCGCTTCCAGGGGACGAGGATCTGGTCCGGGCCGCGGCCGGCGGTGCCGCAGTGCTCGTACGCGGCCGGAATGCCGTCGCGGCGCCAGCGGGCGGCGAGCTCGTCCTCGTCGCCACCGGGGTACTGGGCGGGCAGGTGGTCGGGGGCGCGGCCCACGGGGAAGGTCAGCAGGAAGCGGTTGACGACCGTGCAGCGGGCGGCGAGGTCGAAGCGGTCCGGCTGGGGCCGGTCCTCGTCCTTGGCGGCCGGGACGTGGCCGAAGCCGAGGTGGAGGAGGGCGTGGGCGATCGACCAGGCCCATTCGCCCGGTTCGGCCCGTCGGGTGGGATGGGCGTGGACGGCGCCGTTGGAGGTGACGGTGACCAGCCCCTCGGCCGGGAACCGCGGGCATCCTGCCTCGCGGCACAGCTTGGCGTCGAGGGCGGCGAGGGCCGGGTTCCGCTTGACCAGGGCGAGGCCCTCGGCGAAGGCGAGGGTGGCCGGGTCGGATGTGGCGGCCCGCTGCGGCCCTCCCCTCCCGCTCCGGCTCACCGGCGGGCCTCGACCAGCCGGGGCATGTCGCGGGCGGCCTCGATGAGGAACCAACCCGGCAGCACGGGAAGGCCGTCGGCGTCGTCGGCGATGACGGTCTGGGCCACCTCGACGGAGATCTCGGCGAGCTGGACGAGCAGCGACTTGAAGCGGTGGGTGTCCTGTCGCAGGGCGGGTGAGACGTGCTCCTTCCGGGCCGGGAGCTCCTTGAGCAGGCGGCCCCGGAACGCCTCGGCGAGGTAGTAGAGGAGATCGCGGTCCTGGAGCCGGGCGGGCCAGGTGGCGTCGCCCTTGAGGATGGCCTCGATGCCGAAGGTGTGGCGGACGATCTTGACGTAGCCGCAGAAGGAGACGGCGTGCGCGGGGGTGAGGGTGCCGTGCGCGACCACCTTGAGCGTCTCTTCGTCCAGCTCCGCCCCGAAGGAGTGCAGGGCGTCGGAGAGCATGTGCCAGGAGCGCGGGGTGGAGAAGGGCTCCTCGGTCTTGGGCGGCTGCGACCAGAGGTGGTCGGGCCGGTCGGTGAGGTAGTCGGTGACCCACGGGTGGATCCCGTGCTCGCCCGCCCACACCAGCCAGTCCTGCGCGGACGCCTGGAGGTGCACGTGGGTGAGCCGGTTGACCAGGGCGGAGGCGATGGGCCGGGCCAGCGCGTTGTCCGTGGCGCGGTTGCCCGCGCCGATGACGAGGGAGCCCGCGGGAAGCTCGTAGGAGCCGATCCGGCGGTCGAGGATCAGCGAGTAGAAGGCCTTCTGGACGTCCGGGCTCGCGGCGTTGAGCTCGTCGAGGAAGAGGCAGTACGGCTCGTCGCGGGCGATGGCCTCGGGCGGGCAGAAGACGGACCTGCCGTCGCGGATCTGCGGTACGCCGATCAGGTCCTCGGGGGCGAGCTGGGTACCGAGGAGGCTGACGCACTCCAGGCCCAGCGAGTCGGCGAACTTCCGCACGAGCGAGGACTTCCCGATGCCGGGCGCCCCCCAGATGAAGACGGGCCGCACGGTGGCGAGGCCGAGGAGCAGTTCGGGGATGCGGGCGGGGGTGACGGTGACGGCGGCCTGCACAGGCGGTGATGTCCTTCGGGGCGGGGTGGTGTCGGTGCGCCCAGTCTCGTTTCTCGACGCGTCTCCCGGCATCCTGTTTTCACGGGCACGACACCCGCTACGCGCCGTCGTTGTCGTTGTCGTCGTCGAGGAGGCCGGCGTCGTGGACGAGGAGCGCGATCTGGACCCGGTTGTTGAGGCCGAGTTTGGCGAGAATCCGTGAGACATGGGTCTTGACGGTCGGCACGCTCATGTAAAGGGCGGCGGCGATCTCGGCGTTGGACTGCCCGCGGCCGACGGCGACGGCGACCTCGCGTTCCCGCTGGGCGAGTTCGGCGATCCGGCCCGCCGCGGTCGCGCTCCTCGGCTGCTCGGGCCGGCCGCTGACATGGCTCATGAGCTGGCGGGTGACGGCCGGGGAGAGCACGGGGTCGCCGGAGGCGACCCGGCGCACGGCGGCGACGATCTCGGCGGGCGGGGTGTCCTTGAGGACGAACCCCGCCGCGCCGGCGCGCAGGGCGCGCAGCACCTGCTCGTCGGCGTGGAAGGTGGTGAGGACGACGACCTCGGGGGCGTCGGGGTGGGCGCGCAGCAGTTCGGTCGCGGTCAGCCCGTCGACGTGCGGCATCCGGATGTCCATGAGGACGACGTCCGGGGCGACGCGGGCGACGAGTTCGGGGACGTCCCGGCCGTCGGCGCCCTCGCCGACGATCTCGATGTCGTCGGCGCCGCCGAGCATGAAGGTGAGGCCGGCGCGGACCAGGGGGTCGTCGTCGACGACGAGCAGACGGATGGTCATGAGGGCCACGGTAGCCAGGCATGCAGGGCGAACCCGCCGCCGGGGGCCGGGCCGTGGTCCAGGCGTCCGCCGGCGAGGGTGGCGCGCTCGGTGAGCCCGATGAGCCCCTGACCGGAGCCGGGGACGTGCGGGACGGGTCCGGTGGGGGCCGGGTTGTGGACGTCGACGGTCAGGCCGTCGCCGGGCCGGCCGCGCACGGTGAGGGTGACCTCGGTGCCGGGGGCGTGCTTGCGGGCGTTGGTGAGGCCCTCCTGCGCGATCCGGTAGACGGTGCGGCCGGTGGAGGCGGGGACCGCGTCCGGGTCGTCGATCGTGGTGTCGAGGACGACCTTGGTGCCGGCCTCGCGGGACTCGGCGACCAGCGCGTCGAGGGTGGCGAGCGTGGGCTGGGGACGGTCGCCCTCCCCGCCCTCCCCGGGGGCCCGCAGGACGCCGATGATCTGCCGCAGGTCCTGGAGCGCCTCGTGGGCGCTGTCCCTAATGACCCCGGCGGCACGGGCGACCTGCTCGGGCGGGGCGTCGGGCCGGAACTCCAGCGCACCCGCGTGCACGCTGAGGAGCGTGAGCCGGTGGGCGAGGACGTCGTGCATCTCGCGGGCGATGGCCTCGCGGGCGAGCCGCTGGGCCTGCTCGGCCCGCAGTTCGGCCTCGGCCTCGGCCCGCCGGGCACGTTCGCGCAGGGCCTCGACGAGCTGGCGCCGGGACCGTACGAGCATCCCCCAGGCGGTCACGAGGAGGACCAGGACGAAGCCGATGAGGATCCCGGGAACGGTCCCGGTGGAGGGGTCCGGGCGTACGAAGACCTGGGCGGTGGTGCCGGCGACGGAGAGGGCGCCGACCCAGGCGACCTGGCGGAAGGGGCGCCGGACGGCGAGGCTGAACAGGGCTGCGAGGAACGCGCCGCCGGCGAGGGGGGCGACGACGCTGACGAGGGCCAGCCCGACCGCCAGGGCCACGGGCCACCGGCGGCGCAGCCAGAGGGCGCAGCAGGCGGCGGCGCCGACGATCTGGTCGGCCAGGGCGACGGCTTCGCTGTTGAACTGTTCGGTGGCGTCGGCGGCGATCAGGCCGAAGAGGACGGCGAGGAGGAAGAGCGTGGTGTCGACGACCCAGTCGCGTACGGTGCGGCGCGGTCGCCGGCCCGCCGGGGCGTCGGCCGGAGGGTCGGCCATGGCCGAGGGAAGCAGCCAGGCGTAGCGGTCCGTACGTGTCATACGAACCAAAGTACGCACGTCAGGGGCGCGTGGGCGGGTGTGGACGGCCGATGGCTACCAAAGTCGCGCGGTACGAGACTTCGGTAGCACCCGCCGTGTCCCACCGGCCGACGCGGCGGTGCGGAGAGCGGCGCCAGGATCGGCGCATGAAGAGGATTCTGGAGTTCGTGGGCGGTGTGGTGCTGATCGGCGGCATCGCGGGGGTGCTGCGTGAGCTGACCGGCTGGTTCCCGTTCATGGGGTTCACCCGGTTCCTGACGGAGAACGTCTCGTTCCTCCAGGGCCGGGAGATCATCACCAACATCGCCATCGCGGTGCTCGGCTTCGCGATCGTCATGATCGCCGACACCAGGCGGCGCACCTGAGGCGTCCGCCGTTCCGGTCGGCCCGTTGACCCGGACGGATGCCGGGCGCTGCGCGACCGGGCGAGGTGTAGTGGGCTGGTGCCGACACCGACAGGGGGCTGCCGACGTGAGCCGAGAGCACGCCAACGATCCCCCGGCGGGGCCGCCGCGGCCGGACGACGTCGTCGGCGAGGCCCGCTGGCCGATGGCGACCGCCGTCGTGGCAGCCATGACGCTGACCCTGCTCCTGCCGGATGATCTGCGGCTGGCCCCCGTCTGGGTGCTCCCCAGCGTGGAGGGGCTCCTCCTGCTCGCGCTGATCGCGGGTGACCCCGGCCGGATCGACCGCCGCTCGACCGTCCTGCGCGCCGTGTCGATCGCTCTGGTCGGCGTCCTGGCGCTCGGCGCGGTCTGGTCGACCGTCCAGCTGACGGACGACATCATCCACGGCGGGAAGGAGACCGCCTCCGCGGCGAGTCTGCTGCAGACCGGCGGGACCGTGTGGGCGGGTACGGTCCTCGCCTTCGCCCTGCTGTACTTCGAACTCGACTGCGGTGGCGCGGCGGCCCGCGCCCACCACATGCCCTCGGCTCCCGCGCTCGCCTTCCCCCAGCAGCTCAGTCCCGAGCTGAGCGCCCCCGGCTGGCGCCCGCGCTTCGTCGACTACTTCTATCTCGGCCTCACCAACGCGACCGCCTTCAGTCCGACGGACGTCATGCCGCTGGCCCCCTGGGCCAAGATGACCATGGCGCTGCAGTCGCTCGTCTCCCTGCTCATCCTCGGCCTCGTCGTCGCCCGCGCCGTCAACGTGCTGACCTAGGGGTGTCCCGCGAGCCCCGCCCGGCCGACAGGACACCCCCTGACGTGCGCCCGGAAGGCGCCTTTTGTCGCCTGCGGGATACAGTCGGCTGGTGGGCAGAGCCGAGGAGCACGCCGAGGGCGCGGGACCGTTCACGACCCGGCTCACGTGGCGCCCCCGGGAGGGGGGCACCGCGGTCTGGGAGTCCCGCCTGGCACGGAAGCGAGCGCGGCTGACCGTACGGGCCGCGGGTGAGGCGGCGGCGCGCGCCCGGCGGGCGGACGCGGTGGCCGTCGCCCGTATGCGCCGGCTGAACGCCGTCGCCGCGGGGGCGTTCACGGTCGGCGGCACGCTGTTCGCCCTCGGGGCCGGGCTCGCGCAGTTCGGCCCCGGTGACGTGACGAGCGCCTGGATCTACTTCACCGGTGGCCTCTTCTTCAACACCGGCGGGTACGCCTCGCTCCTCCAGTGCGTCAACACGCCCCGCCGGGACGGCGAGGCGGGCAGGCTCACCGCGCGGCCCTGGTCGTGGTGGCGCTACGAACCGGCCCGGATCGACTGGCTGAGCGCCTTCCTGCTGTTCGCCGGCACGCTCGTCTTCGGTGTCAATCTGCTGAGTTCCCTGCTCCAGGGACTCTCGGTGCAGCAGCTGAACCGGCTCGTGTGGGCCCCCGACATGGTGGGGTGCACCCTCTTCCTGGTCTCGGGACACCTCGCCCTGGTGGAGGTCTGCCACGGCAGGCCACGGGTGCGCGCGCACGACCTCGCCTGGTGGATCGTCGCGATCAACCAGCTCGGGTCGGTCCTCTTCATGGTGTCGGCACTGGCCGCCTTCACCCGGCCCGCGACCGGCAGCCTGGTGAACGCCGACATCGCGAACTGGGGCACCCTCACGGGAGCCGTGTGCTTCGCCGTCGGCGGGATGCTGCAGTTCTCCGAACGCCCCTGACCCGGCCGGCTCCCCCGTGGTCGGCGGGGGACGGCCGGGCACCCGCCCGGGGTCAGGCGCTCGCCTCGTTGAGCCGGGTGACCTCGGCGAGATGCTCGGCCATGCGGTGGGAGACCGAACCGCTGGTGTAGAGGACGCTGCCGACGACGGCAGCGGGGACCGAGCCGCCGAGGACGGCGAGGAGTTCGGGCCAGTCCCGTTCGTTGACGCACCTGCTGTCGCTGTTGTGCAGGTTCTCGCTGCTCCAGCGGGAGACGCAGTCCCTGCTGTAGTTGCCCCCTTCGGCTTCGTACGGCGAGAAGATCAGGACGGCCAGCCAGATCCACATCAGTCCGGCGACGGCCAGCAGCCCGAGCCCCCAGCCCTGGGTGCGCCGTGCGCGGGCGCGGAACTCTATGTCGTACGAGAGTGAACGCATGGCGTCAGAACCTACCGGCCGCTCTCACCGGCGGCCCGGCGGCCCCAGCTCGTGCCCGCGAGGACCAGGGCCGCGCCCGCGACGCCGAGCATGCCCGGACGGTCCCCGGCGATCGCGATGCCGGCGGCCGCGGCCCACAGGGGCTCGGTGCCGAGCAGGAGGCTGACCCGCGAGGGAGAGGTGCGGCGGACGGCCCACATCTGCACGAAGAAGGCGAAGAGGGTGCAGAAGACGGAGAGGAAGAGCAGCCCGGCCCATTCCCGCGGGCCGAAGTCGAGCGCCACCGACCAGGGCGACGCGCCGGTGCCGGGGACGGCGGCGAGCAGGGCGAAGACGAGGACGGCGGAGCCCAGTTGGACGGTGGTCAGGGAGAGCGAGTCGGCGCCCTCGGCCGCCTTGAAGCGGGACATGGCCAGCACGTGCACGGTCCGGGCGAGGGCGGCGAACAGCATCAGCAGGTCGCCGAGGGAGGGGGTGGTGAAGCCTCCGCCCTGGGTCAGCAGCACCACTCCCGCCACCGAGAGCCCGGCGGCGGCCAGGAAGGCGCGAGGCGGCCGGGTTCTGGTGACGGCGGCCTCGGCGAGGGGCGTGAGGATCATGGTGAGGCTGATGATCAGACCCGCGTTGGTGGCCGAGGTGTGGACGACTCCGTAGGTCTCCAGGAGGAAGATCCCGCTGAGGATCAGACCGAGGAGGCCGGCGCCGCGCCACTGACCGGGGGTCAGCGCCCGCAGCCCGCGCCGGCAGGCGACGACGAGGGCGGGCAGGACCACGGCGAAGCGCAGGACGAGGACGGCGACGACCGTGTGGGTCGTGGTGATGCCCTTGGCGGCGAGGTAGCTGGCACCCCAGACGACGGCGACGAGCAGCACCGGGAGGTCGGTGAGCCAGGCGCGGCGCGGGGTACGAAGGGGTACGGAAGCGGCAATCGACGTCATCGCGGGCCTGCTCCAACTCGTCGTACGGGGTGGAGACTTCGGTGGCTCGCACGCGGGACGATCACCGTACCCGGAGAAGCGGTTGGCGGCTACACGTTTCCGCTAGGCGTAGCTCCCGTACTCGGGACGGCCCGCCAGCTCGTAGGTGCTGATGGCGATGCCCGAGCCGGTGGTCCTGGTCCCGACATTGCGGAAGGCGGTGGGCCGGGCGCCGTCGAAGAGGTTCAGGCCCGTACCGAGGACGACGGGGAAGACGAGCAGATGGAGCGTGTCGATGAGGTCGGCGGCCAGCAGGGTCTTGGCGAGACCCCCGCTGCCGTGCATCTGCAGCTCGCCGTCGACGCGGTCCTTGAGGGCGGCGACCTCCTTGACCACGTCGCCACCGAGGACGGTGGTGCCGGCCCAGTCGGCCGTCGTGAGGGTGGTGGAGGCGACGTACTTGGGGAGGGCGTTGAGCTTCGTGGCGACGGGGTTGTCGGGGTCGGTCTGCTTCGGCCAGTAGCTCGCGAAGATGTCGTACGTGCGGCGGCCGAGCAGGAAGGCGGCCGGACGCCGGAAGACCTCGTCCATGAAGGCGCCGAAGTCCTCGTCGCCGTAGGGGACGGACCATCCGCCGTGCTCGAAGCCGCCGCTGGGGTCCTCTTCGGGCCCTCCCGGTGCCTGGTAGACGCCGTCGATCGTCACGAACTGGGTGAGGGAGAGCGTGCCCATGGTGCTGCCCTTTCGCTTCTGCCGGGATCCCCCGGTCCATCGTGTCTCACAAGCTTCGACTCCACCGCTCGGCGAAAGTCATCGGTGGGCGACGGAGCCTCGGTGTCCGATTGCCGCCAGCATCGGAACGGCCCGACACCTTTGATTGAACTCGCAACCACTCAGTGCTTTTTCAGGAGGTTTCGGGATGTCCACGATGAACGGCATGAACGGCATGGACGGCAAGGCGGTCCTGGTGACGGGCGGCAGCCGCGGGATCGGTGCCGCCACGGCACTGCGGCTGGCCGAGGAGGGCGCGGACGTCGCCTTCACCTATGTCGCGGGCGAGGAACGGGCGCGGGAGGTCGCGGCGCGGATCGAGGCGGCCGGGCGCAAGGCGCTGCCGCTGCGGGCCGACGCCTCGGACGCCGGGGACGCGGCGGGGGCCGTGGAGTGGGCGGCGGACGCCCTCGGCCGGCTCGACGTCCTGGTCAACAACGCCGGGGTGGGCGTGGTCGCCCCGCTGGAGTCGCTGGCCCTGGCCGATGTCGACCGGGTGCTCGCCGTGAACGTACGGGGCGCCTTCCTCGCCGCGCAGGCGGCGGCCGCGCGGATGGACAGGGGCGGACGGATCATCACGATCGGCTCGTGCATGACGACGCGCGTCCCCGGGCCCGGCGGCACGCTCTACGCGATGAGCAAGTCGGCGCTGATCGGGCTGAACAAGGCGCTGGCGCGAGAGCTGGGCGGCCGCGGCATCACGGCGAACATCGTCCACCCGGGCCCGGTCGACACCGACATGAACCCGGCGGACGGGCCGTACGCGGCGGACCAGGCGTCCCTGACG
This sequence comes from Streptomyces sp. NPDC047971, assembly GCF_040653355.1. Classification (NCBI taxonomy): domain Bacteria; kingdom Bacillati; phylum Actinomycetota; class Actinomycetes; order Kitasatosporales; family Streptomycetaceae; genus Streptomyces; species Streptomyces sp. NPDC047971. The sequence goes on from NZ_JBEZNW010000008.1 coordinate 126,252, forward strand.
GCGCTGGGCCGCTTCGGCACGGCGGCCGAGGTCGCCGCGACGGTGGCGTTCCTGGCGGGCCCGGGGGCGGCGTACGTGACGGGTGCGGAGTTCTCGGTGGACGGCGGCCACGCGGCGTAGGGCAGACACGGGCGCCGGCGAGCGGGTCGAGCACGGTCGGGGCCGTGAGCCCGGCTCCAGCGCCCGGAGGCGAACCGAGCCCGAAAGAAGGAGGGTTGTGCGCGAGGGCGCGCCGGTGCTGTCGGCCGGTGCGCCCTCGCGGGCCGGGCGGGGTGTCGTTACCCGCCCAGTTCCTGGTGGCGGGCCGTCAGGCGCGCCGAGCCCTCGTCGGTGAGCGAACCGAAGAGGCGGAGGCGGGAGATGCCGCCGTCGGGGTAGATGTCGATCCGGATCCGGGAGCCGACCGCCGGCGTGTCCAGCACGAAGCGGTGGTTGGTGTCGGGCTGGAGGCGGGTCCGGGGGAGGATCTCGGTCCAGTCCTCGGAGCCCTCGGCGGCCACCGAGAGGGCCGCCCAGCCCGCGCTGTTGCCCTTGAGGTACGCGGTGTCGATCTCGACCGCGCGGATCTCGGACTCGGCGACCAGGCTGTAGCGGATCCAGTCGTTGCCCTTGTCGCGGCGGCGGCGCGTCTCCCAGCCGTCGTCCATCTTGCGGGAGCGGCCCGGCTGGATGGTGTTGGTCGCCGGGGAGTAGAAGCGGTCGGACGCGTCCTCGACCTGGCCGCCGTTCTCGAGCGCGGCGAGGTCGAAGGTGCCGAGGACGCCGAGCCACTTGGGGTCCGGGGCGACCTCTCCGTACACGCGGAGGCGGGCGATGCCGCCGTCGGGGTGCTGGTTGACCCGGAGGTGGGTGAAGCGCTGCTCGACGTCGACGGCGAAGCCGTTGGCGGCGTGGCCGCCGATGGCGGTGCGCGGGACGAGCGTCGTCCACTTCACGTCGTCCGCGAGGAGTTCCTCGGGCGACGGCGAGCCGGCGACGGACGTGGCTTCCACCGAGACGGCCTGCGGGTAGTTGCCGCGGAAGTGCGCGGTGTCCACGACGATGCCGCGTACGACGCCGGGGGCACCGAGGCGTACGAGCGCCCAGTCGTGGTCGTCCTCGGTCGGGTGGGGCTGCTGGGCGGAGACGCCACGGCGGCGGCGGGTCTCCCAGCCGTCCATGATCTTGCCCTTGTGCCCGAAGTGCTCGGGGTCGAACTCCGCGGCCTCGGGCTTGAGCATGTTCTCGCGCTCGGCGAAGAACTCGTCGTTGGCGGCGATCACACCGGCGCCGAGCCGGCGGTCGGCGAGGTCCGCGTACTGCGTGAAGGAGAAGTCCGCCGTGCGGTAGTCGGCGTACGGGTCACCGCCGCCGTAGGGGCTGGCGTCGCCGGTGAAGCTGGGTATGGCGGACACGTCAGTTGTTCCTTTCGAGGAGGCTGCCGGAGGGCTCGGTGAGGGTGCCGTGGTCGACGATCCGCCGGCCTCGCAGCCAGGTGGAGGTGACCACGCCGTGCAGGGTCTTGCCCGCGTAGGCGGTGACGCGGTTGCGGTGCTGGAGTTCGGCCGGGTCGACGGTGAAGGTCGCGTCGGGGTCGATGACGGCGAAGTCGGCGTCCCGGCCGGCCTCGATCGCGCCCTTCCTCTCCAGTCCGGCGAGACGAGCCGGCCCCGTGGACATCCAGCGGACGACGTCCTCCAGGCTGTGGCCGCGACGGCGGGCCTCGGTCCAGATGGCGGGCAGGCCGAGCTGGAGGGAGGAGATGCCGCCCCAGGCGGAGGCGAAGTCGGGGGTCTTCAGATCGGCCGTGGAGGGCGAGTGGTCGGAGACGATGCAGTCGATCGTCCCGTCGGCGAGGCCGCTCCAGAGGGCGTCCTGGTTGGATGCCTCGCGGATCGGGGGGCAGCACTTGAACTCGGTCGCGCCGTCCGGGACCTCCTCGGCGGTGAGGGTGAGGAAGTGCGGGCAGGTCTCGACGGTGAGCTTGACGCCCTCGGCCCTGGCGGCGGCGATCAACGGGAGCGCGTCCGACGAGGAGAGGTGCAGGACGTGCACGCGGGCGTTGAGGCGGCGGGCCTGGTTGATCAGGTTCTCGATCGCCGTGTTCTCGGCGTCACGGGGCCGGGAGGCGAGGAAGTCGGCGTACTTCTCGCCCGCCTTCTGCGGGGCGGCCTCCAGGTGATGGGGGTCCTCGGCGTGCACGATCATGAGGCCGTCGAAGCCGGCGATCTCGGCGAGGGAGGTCGCCAGCTGCTCCTGGTCGAGCTGCGGGAACTCGTCGACGCCGGACGGCGACAGGAAGCACTTGAAGCCGAAGACACCGGCGTCGTGCAGGGGGCGCAGGTCCTTGACGTTGTCCGGCAGCGCGCCGCCCCAGAAGCCGACGTCGATGTGCGCCTTGGTGCGGGCGACGTCCTGCTTGATCCGGAGGTGCTCCACCGTGGTGGTCGGGGGGAGCGAGTTGAGCGGCATGTCGAGGAGGGTGGTGATGCCACCGGCGGCCGCGGCGCGGGTGGCGGTCCAGAAGCCCTCCCACTCGGTGCGGCCGGGGTCGTTCACATGCACGTGGGTGTCGACGAGCCCGGGCAGGACGACGTCGTCGCCGACGTCCTCCAGCCGAGCGCCCTCCGGGACCTCGGCGTCGTACGGCAGCACGGCGGCGATGGTCCCGCCGGAGACGGCGATCGACGCGGGCCCCGTCCCCTCGGGGGTGATGACGCGTGTCGAGCGCAGTACCAGGTTGACGTCCACCCGTACCCCTTTCCAGCAGAATTTCAACGAACTGTTGAAGGAGTCTTCACTCGGGACGACATGTCGTCAAGGGCACACTTCCAGCATGGCCCCGTCGCCGCCGCCCGCAGCGTGGCCCACTTGGAGGTTTCCATGAAGTGGAATGCGAATTTCGTACAGTAGAACGTAGCTCCGTACAGGCGGGGACGAGGCCGATGTCGCCGGGCAGCCGCAGACACCGGACAAACACCCCCTGACCGGCCCGTACACCCGGACCGGGACCGTGTGTCCCAACGCACGGCCCGGTAGGCTGCTGCCTTGCCCGCCTGCCCCGAAAGGACCTTGACGTGCCGACGTCCAGCGCCAGCACCACCGACGCCGCCAAGCCCGCCGCCGCGAGCGGTGGCGTCCAGTCGCTCGAGCGTGCCTTCGATCTCCTGGAGCGGATGGCCGACGCGGGCGGCGAGGTCGGGCTGAGTGAACTCTCCGCCAGCAGCGGACTCCCGCTGCCCACCATCCACCGGCTGATGCGCACGCTCGTGGCCTGCGGTTACGTACGCCAGCAGCCCAACCGCCGGTACGCCCTCGGCCCCCGGCTGATCCGCCTGGGCGAGTCCGCGTCCCGGCTGCTCGGCACCTGGGCGCGCCCGTACCTCGCGCGGCTCGTCGAGGAGACGGGCGAGACCGCGAACATGGCCCTGCTCGACGGCGACGAGATCGTGTACGTCGCCCAGGTGCCGTCCAAGCACTCGATGCGCATGTTCACCGAGGTCGGCCGACGCGTGCTGCCGCACTCCACCGGCGTGGGCAAGGCGCTCCTCGCCTACACCCCGGCGGAGGAGGTGCGCGCGCTGCTCTCCCGTACGGGGATGCCGGCCGCCACCGAGAAGACCATCACCACGCCCGAGGGCTTCCTGGACGCGCTCGCGCTGGTCCGGGACGCGGGGTACGCGGTCGACGACAACGAGCAGGAGATAGGAGTCCGCTGCCTCGCGGTGTCGGTCCCCAACTCCCCCACCGCGGCCGCGATCTCGATCTCGGGCCCGGCGGGACGTGTGACGGAGGCCGCGACGGAGAAGATCGTCCCGATCCTCCAGGAGGTCGCCCAGGAACTCTCGACGGCGCTGGCGAACACGTCGGCGACCAACGGCGGCGCGTAGCGACGTCCGGGGCGAGGCACGGGCAGGCGCCCGGCCCCGTCGGGGCGGGCTCTCCACGGAAGAACGCCTGTCCGCGACCACCCGGGGTGGTCGCGGACAGGCGTTCTTCCGCTCCGGGTGGACGACGGGAGCGGGCGTCCCGTCGCCTCAGACCGGCGTCCGCTCCGCCACCCGTCCGTCCTGGACCAGCACCGTCCCGTCCGCAGACGCCAGATGCGTGTGGTCGTGCGTCACCAGCACCGTCGCCGTCGCCCGCTCCCGCGTCAACGTCGCCAGCAGGGCGACGACGTCCGCCCCCCGCTCGTGATCCAGCGCGCTCGTCGGCTCGTCGACCAGCAGCACGGACGGTTCGTTCATCAGCGCCCGCGCGATGTTGACGCGCTGCCGCTGGCCACCCGAGAGCTGATGCGGGCGGCGCCCCGCCAGGTCCACGAGGCCGACCGCGTCCAGGAGGCCCAGGGCCCTCTCCCGTACCGCCTTCGGCCTGGCTCCCGACAGGTGTGCCATCACCTGCAACTGCTCCACCGCCGTCAGCGACCCCAGCAGATTCGGCTGCTGGAAGACGATCCCGACCCGCTCGCGCCGCAGCGCCGCCCGCCCCGCCGCGTCCAGCCGACCCGTCTCCGTCCCGGCCACGACCACCCGGCCCCGGTCCGGGGTCACGAGCGTCGCGGCGACCGCCAGCAGGCTGGACTTTCCGGAGCCCGAGGGACCGACGACCGCGGTCATGCGGCCGGCCGGGACCTCCAGGGAGACCGAGTCGAGGGCGGTGAGCCGTCCCTCGCCGTCCGGGTACGTCAGGGTCACGTCTTCGAGCAACAGGGTCATCGGGCGCTCCCGAGCGCGGTCAGCGGGTCGACGGCGGTGATCCGCCGGATGGACAGGGCGGCGCCGAGGACGCCGAGCACGATCATCACGGCGGCGGGGCCGAGCACGGTCAGCGGTTCCAACACGAAGGGCACGTCGCCGCCGCTGATCAGCGTGCCCGCGCCGACCGCGAGGCCGGTGCCGAGCAGCGTGCCCGCGGTGAGCATCAGCACCGCCTGCCCCAGCGCGTCCTTGAGCAGGTACGGGGTCGAGGCGCCGAGCGCCTTCAGCACGGCCACGTCCCCGCTGCGCTGGATGGTCCAGACGGTGAAGAAGGCCCCTATGACCAGCGCGGAGATGACGAAGAGGAAGCCGCGCATCATCTGGAGCGAGCCGTTCTCCGCCTGGTAGGACCCTATGGCGGTCAGCGCCTCGTCGATCGTCCGGGACTCGGTGCCGAGCGCCGCGTCACCCGCTTCGAGGTCCGCGCCCCCGGCGAGGCTCAGCGCGATCACCGTGGCCTGCTCCTCGGGCGTGGTGCCGTTGTGGCCCAGCCGCTGCCAGTCGTCCAGCGAGGTCCAGACGACCGGTGTGTGGCTGTACGAGGCGTCGCCCGCCACGGCCGCGACGGTGGCCTCCAGCGGACCGACGCGGACCGCCCCGCCCACCGCGACACCGAGCTCCTCTGCGGCGGACTCGGACAGGACGACCCGGCCCGGCCCGAGCTTCCGGCTCTCCGGTGCGAGACCGGCCGACGGTTCCGTGCCGAAGGCGGAGACCGCCGCCGTACGGTCCCCGGCGGCGGCGTTGAGCGTACGGATGCCGAGCGGCTGCGCGCTGGTCACACCGGGCCTCTGCGCCCACCGCCGCCACTCGCTCTCCGTCACCGTCGAATTGGTGAAGGAGACCGACTGGCCGGAGGGCGGGGCCGCGAAGGACAGCCGGTCCGCGGGCAGTCCCGTGATCGCCGAGATGTTCTCCCGGGCCAACCCGGAGGTCAGCCCGGACAACAGCCCGACGAGCAGGGTGATGAGCACGATCACCGTGCCCATCAGGGTGAATCGCCCCTTGGCGAAGCGCAGGTCTCTCCATGCCACGAACATGGGACCAAGCTTTGCGGCGGCCGGCGGCCCGCGGCATCGCGCCACGGATGGCTCCGCAATCAAACTTTCGGTTGAGTCCGGATTGTCCGCGCCCGCCTACGCTGGACAGATCATGGACCCGCGTTCCCTCACCCCCGCCCTGCGCGCGCTGCGCCTCTGTCTGCATCTGCTGATGGCGGGCCTGCTCGCGCTGGCGGCCGTCCGCGCGGACTCGGGAGCGGGCGTGGTGCTCGCGGTCCTGACCGGAGCGGTGTACGCGGCGGGCTCGGCCCTGCCGTCCGTACGGGACTCCCAGCGGGCCGCCGCGCTGTGGCTGGCGGCGCTGTGCGCGTCCTGGCTTGCGCTGCTGTGGACCACCCCCGACGGCCTGTGGGTGGCGTTCCCGCTGTACTTCCTCCAGCTTCACCTGCTGCCGACGCGATGGGCGCTGCCGGCCGTCGGACTGACGGCGGTGGCGGCGATCCTCTCGTACGTGCGGCACGGCGCCCAGCTCAACCCCGGTGTCTTCATCGGGCCGCTGCTCGGCGCGGCGGTGGCGGTGGCGACGGTGCTCGGCTACCAGGCGCTGTACCGGGAGAGCGAGCGGCGACGGCGGATGGTGGAGGAGCTCATCGAGACGCGGGCCGAGCTGGCGGCGGCCGAGCGTCACGCGGGCACGCTGGCGGAGCGCGAGCGCCTCGCCCGCGAGATCCACGACACCCTGGCGCAGGGCCTCTCGTCGATCCAGCTGCTGCTGCGGGCCGCCGAGCGGGCCCTGCCGGACGGCTCGCCCGCCGCCGGGCACATCGAGCGGGCGCGGCGGGCGGCGCAGGACAACCTCGCGGAGGCGCGACGGTTCGTCCGGGCGCTGTCGCCGCCGGATCTGGAGCGCGGCTCGCTGGCCGCGGCGCTGGAGAGGCTGTGCGAGCCGAGCCCGGGGGCGCCGCTGCGGGCGCGCTTCACGCTCAGCGGGACGCCGGTGGAGCTGCCGACCCCGTACGAGGTGGCGCTGCTGCGCATCGCGCAGTCGGCGTTCGCCAACACGGTGCGGCACGCCTCGGCCGCTCGCGCGGAGGTCACGCTGTCCTTCATGGACTCCTCGGTGACGCTGGACGTGGTCGACGACGGCAAGGGCTTCGACCCGGCGCTGCTCGCGCCCTCCCCTGAGGGCGGATTCGGGCTGCCGGCGATGCGGTCGCGGGCGGAGTCGCTCGGTGGCACGTTCACGGTGGAGTCGGCGCCCGGACAAGGCACCGCCGTCGCCGTCTCCCTCCCCCTTCCCGCTGGAGTGTCGACATGACGATTCGTCTGTTGCTGGCCGACGACCACCCGGTGGTCCGTGCCGGGCTGCGCGCGGTGCTGGACACGGAGCCGGGCTTCTCCGTGGTCGGCGAGGCGGCGACCGCCGAGCGGGCCGTGGAGCTGGCGGCGGCCGGCGGGGTGGACGTGGTGCTGATGGACCTGCAGTTCGGGGCCGGGATGCACGGCTCGGAGGCCACGGCGGCGATCACCGCCCGGGCGGGCGGGCCGCGGGTGCTGGTCCTGACCACGTACGACACCGACGCGGACATCCTGGCGGCGGTCGAGGCGGGCGCCTCCGGCTATCTGCTGAAGGACGCGCCGCCGGAGGAGCTGGCGGCGGCGGTCCGTACGGCGGCCGCGGGTCAGTCGGCGCTGGCGCCCGCGGTGGCGCACCGGCTGATGGACCGGATGCGGACGCCGGCGGAGGCGCTGACGAAGCGGGAGCTGGAGGTGCTCCAGCTGGTGGGCGAGGGCCTGTCGAACCAGCAGATCAGCAAGGCGCTGTTCCTCAGCCAGGCGACGGTGAAGTCCCACCTGGTGCACATCTTCGCGAAGCTCGGCGTCGACTCCCGTACGGCGGCGGTGGCCACGGCGACGGCGCGCCGTCTGATCAGGCGCTAGCCGCGACGGGACGCGGGCCGACGGGCGAGGCTCCCGACGGTCGACGATCCCGCCGGGCGCGGCCTCCGGGGCCCCGGGCCGCCGGGGACGTGGGCCCGGCGCGGGAACCTGGGCCCGGCGCGGAACCTGGGCGCCCGGGGACGAGGGCCCGGCGCAGGAACCTGGGCGCCCGGGGAGGGCTCGCGCGGTGCGGCGCCGGTCGGGGTCACTCCTCCGCGGCCGCGCGCCGGACCGCGTCGAGGGCGCGTGTCACGTCGTCGTCGGTCGTGGACCAGTTGCTGACCGAGATGCGCATGACCCGGCGGCCGTGCCAGGTGGAGCCGCTGATCCATGTCGTACCGTCGGCGAGCAGCCGGGCCAGCACGCGTTCCGTGCGGGCGTCGTCGCCGAAGTCGGCGCAGACCTGGGTGAACACCACGTCGTTGAGGACGGTGGCGCCCTCGATGCCGGCGATGCCGGTGGCGAACGCGGAGGCGTGCCGGCACAGCCGCTCGACGAGGTCGGCCACCCCTGACCGGCCCAGCGATCTGAGGGCGGCCCAGACCGGGAAGGCCCTGCCGCGCCGGGAGAGCTCGGGGACCTTGTCGACGGGGTCACCGAGCGCGTGCTGGATGAGGTAGTCGCCCCGCAGGCCCATGGCCGCCCGCAGCGCCGAGGAATCCCGCACGATCGCGAGACCGCAGTCGTAGGGCACGTTCAGGGTCTTGTGGGCGTCGGTCGCCCAGGAGTCGGCCGACTCGCAGCCCGCCGTCAGGTGCGCGTACCGCGGGGAGGCGGCGGCCCAGAGTCCGAAGGCGCCGTCGACGTGCACCCAGGCGTCCACCTCGCGCGCCGCCCGGATCGCCTCGTCGAAGGGATCGAAGGCTCCGGAGTGGATGTCCCCGGCCTGCAGGACCACCAGCGTGGGGCTCCGCCCGCCGGCCGCCAGGGTGGCCCGGAGGGCTTCGGGCCTGATCCGGCCCTGCTCGTCCGCCGCCACCGGTTCGGGCCTCCCGAGGCCCAGATAGCGCAGCGCCAGGTCGATGGCCATGTGGCGGTGCGCGCCGGCGACGACCCGCACGGCCGGGCCGCCCGCGAGCCCCTCGCGGGCGACGTCCCCGCCGACGCGCCGCACCACCTCGTCGCGCGCGGCGGCGAGACAGGTGAAGTTCGCCATCGTGGCGCCGGTGGTGAAGCCGACGGCGGCGCCCTCGGGCAGCCCGAGCAGGTCGAGCAGCCACGCTGCGGCGATCTCCTCCGCGGCCGCGTACGCGGGGGACACGGTGCGCATCACGGCGTTCTGGTCCCAGGCGCTGACCAGCCAGTCCGTGGCCAGTGCGGCCGGTTCGCCGCCGCCGACCACGAATCCGTAGAAGCGGCCGCTGGGGAAGGCGGTGAGCCCCGGTTCACAGGCCGTGGCCAGCAGGTCGACGACCTCGGCGGGGGTGCTGGGGCCGTCGGGCAGCGCGGCACCGAGCGCGCGCACGATCTCGTCGACCGAAGCGCGGGCGGGGACGGGGCGGTCGGACAGGCTGGCCAGCCAGCGGACGGCATGGTCGTACGCCTGACGGAGCGCCGCCTCGCGCGCGTCCATACCTCGGACTATGGGACAGTCGCCGCCGCCCCGCAAGCCGCGGCCCGGCCCGTCGGGCGCGACGACGTCAGCGAAGCTCGTGCGGGGGCTCTCCGAAGAGCTCGACGGCCCGGCGGACGCTCGTGAGGCCGTTCGACAGGGCGCTGACGGAACCGATCGAACCGGCGATCAGCAGCAGGGAGCGGCGCAGGCGCCGTACCTCGGGGACTCCGCCGGCGGCCATCGCGTCCAGCGCGGCGAGTTCGTCCTCGGCGATGCCCCGGTCGGCGAACTCGACCGGGTGGCCCGCCAGTTCGCGACGGAGCCGGGAGACGGCGGCGCGCAGCTCAGCCACCCTCGGGTCCTCGCCGCTGCCGGTCCTCACACGCCTCTGCCCAACGCTTCGCAACAAAGTTCTCCCCCTCGCACGACACTGTGCGGCGAACTCCCCACACCGACCGGACCCGTCGAACGATGGTCAGGCGCCCGGAGTCGCGAGCCAGTTAACGCCATCGCGCGCCGGGTGCGCCACTCCATGGACGTAATTCAGGCGTCCGTGTGCACGCCCGGCGCACGGGGGCGCATGGGGTATGCAGTCCTCATGACACAGACAACCGACTCCGTCCCGCAGGTCGCCGGTCTCCTGCTGGCCGCGGGGGGCGGGCGGCGCCTCGGCGGCCGCCCCAAGGCCCTCCTGACCCATCGTGGCCGCCCGCTGGTCGAACACGCGGTGCGGGTGCTGCGGGAGGGGGGCTGCGAGGTGGTCCACGTGGTCCTGGGCGCCTCGGCCGATCGCGTACGGGAGCGGGCGCAGCTGCCGGGCTGCGTGCTGGTGGACAACCCCGAGTGGGCCGAGGGCATGGGCTCGTCGCTGCGGGTCGGTCTGGCCTCGCTGGCAGCCGAGGCGCTGCCGGTGGACGCCGCGCTCGTCTCGCTGGTCGACCAGCCCGGGATCGGCGCCGAGGCGGTGGCGCGGGTCCGGTCGGCGTACCGCTCCCGCGCATCCCTCGCCGCGGCCTCCTACGAGGGCGAGCGGGGGCATCCGGTGCTGTTCGGCGCGGACCGCTGGGCGGGCATCACGGCGGGTGCGGTCGGCGACCAGGGGGCACGTGACTATCTGAAGGCGCACCGGGATGCGATCACGCTCGTGGACTGCTCGGATGTGGCCGAGCCCTACGACATCGACACGGAGGCGGATCTGGCCCACCTGGAGTGAAGAACGTGGCACTGTGCGCCACCTTCTGTCGATCCGAAGAATCTCGATATCAACAAACGATTGAACTTCCACCATGAGGAAACTAGTATCCACTGTTCAGAAGCGCCTGATCCTCTGACGGCGCTCGCGGTCGTATCTCGGCGCCTGCGGCACTCCGTGCCGATCCGCGACGCCCGGCGGCCGCAAGGCACCGACCGTGAAGCCCGCTGAAGGAAGTGACAGTTCATGTCCGCACCAGCGCCGTCCCCCCTGGCCGTCGTCGAAGCCGAGCCCCTGCCGCGGCAGGAGGAGGTGCTGACCGACGCGGCCCTCGCCTTCGTGGCGGAGCTGCACCGGCGGTTCACGCCTCGCCGGGACGAGCTCCTCGCCCGCCGGGCGGAGCGCCGCGCCGAGATCGCCCGCACGTCGACCCTCGACTTCCTCCCGGAGACCGCCGCCATCCGCGCGGACGACTCCTGGCGCGTCGCACCGGCCCCGGCGGCGCTCGACGACCGCCGGGTCGAGATCACCGGTCCGACGGACCGCAAGATGACGATCAACGCCCTGAACTCGGGCGCCAAGGTCTGGCTGGCCGACTTCGAGGACGCCTCGGCCCCCACCTGGGAGAACGTGGTCCTCGGCCAGGTCAACCTGATCGACGCGTACACCCGGAACATCGACTTCACCGACCCGAAGTCGGGCAAGTCGTACGCCCTCAAGGCGGCCGACGAGCTGGCCACCGTCGTCATGCGACCGCGTGGCTGGCACCTGGAGGAGCGCCACCTGACCTTCGAGGGCCGCCCGGTTCCCGGCGCGCTCGTCGACTTCGGGCTGTACTTCTTCCACAACGCCCAGCGACTGATCGATCTCGGCAAGGGCCCGTACTTCTACCTCCCGAAGACGGAGTCGCACCTGGAGGCCCGCCTCTGGAACGACATCTTCGTCTACGCCCAGGAGTACGTCGGCATCCCGCGGGGCACCGTCCGCGCCACCGTCCTGATCGAGACCATCACGGCCGCGTACGAGATGGAGGAGATCCTCTACGAGCTCCGCGAGCACGCGGCGGGCCTCAACGCGGGCCGCTGGGACTACCTCTTCTCCATCGTCAAGAACTTCCGTGACGGCGGGCAGAAGTTCGTCCTGCCGGACCGCAACGCGGTCACCATGACGGCCCCGTTCATGCGGGCCTACACCGAACTCCTCGTCCGCACCTGCCACAAGCGCGGCGCGCACGCGATCGGCGGCATGGCGGCCTTCATCCCGTCGCGCAAGGACGCCGAGGTCAACAAGGTCGCCTTCGAGAAGGTCAAGGCGGACAAGGACCGCGAGGCCGGCGACGGCTTCGACGGCTCCTGGGTCGCCCACCCGGACCTGGTCCCGATCGCCATGGCCTCCTTCGACGCTGTGCTCGGCGACAGGCCGAACCAGAAGGACCGGCTGCGCGAGGACGTCTCGGTGGCGCCCGGCGACCTGATCGCCATCGACTCCCTCGACGCGAAGCCGACGTACGAGGGCCTGCGCAACGCCGTCCAGGTCGGCACCCGCTACATCGAGGCGTGGCTGCGCGGCCTCGGCGCCGTCGCCATCTTCAACCTGATGGAGGACGCGGCCACCGCCGAGATCTCGCGCTCGCAGATCTGGCAGTGGATCAACGCGGGCGTGGTCTTCGAGAACGGCGAGAAGGCGACCCCCGAGCTGGCCCGCAAGGTCGCGGCGGAGGAGCTGGCCGCGATCCGCGAGGAGATCGGCGAGGAGTCCTTCGCGGCCGGCAAGTGGCAGCAGGCCCACGACCTGCTGCTGCACGTCTCCCTCGACGCCGACTACGCCGACTTCCTGACCCTCCCGGCGTACGACCAGCTGACCGGCTGACCCACCGCCCGACCGCCCGCACAGCGGCCGAGCACCAGCTCCGGTCACCTCACGAACAGGCCCCGCCCCCGGTGAACGCACAGCACCGGGGGCGGGGCCATTTTCGCTCCAGTGCGTTTCACAGGGCATGTGACGCAACCGAGATCCGCAGCTACCTAGCGGTAACAAGCCATGGCGTGCCAGATTCCGCCTTGCCACCGGCCGGCGGCTGTCCCTCACTCCACTGCAAGGACGCAGGAGCGCAGCCATGCCCACCCCCCGCCTCTCCCCTCACCGTGCCGTGCGCGCGGTTCTCGCCGCCGCACTGGCCGTCACCGGCCTGGTGACCGCCGGCGGCACCTCCCCGGCCGCCGCGAGTTCGGGTTCCGGACCCACCGCCGTCGTCTCGATGGGCGACAGCTACATCTCCGGGGAGGCGGGGCGCTGGCAGGGCAACAGCCTCACCACGAGCGGCAGCCGCAACGGGACCGACCGGGCCTGGACGGGCAGCGGGTACGACCCCTCCCGGGTGTACGGCTCCACGGCCGCCAACGGCTGTCACCGTTCCGACGGGGCCGAGGTGAAGGGCGCCTCCGGGATCGCCTCCGCGCTGATCAACCTGGCCTGCTCCGGCGCCACGACGGAGAACGTCTTCCGGGCGTCGAACGGCGGCAGGGCCTTCAAGGGCGAGGCTCCGCAGGCCGACCAGCTCGCCGCGGTCGCGGCCTCCCACGACGTCAGGACGATCGTGCTGTCCATCGGCGGCAACGACCTCGGCTTCGCCGACATCATCCGGAGCTGCGCGACCGACTACATCGTCTGGTACTCGTACTGCCACGACGACCAGCAGGAGGAGGTCGACGCGCGGATCGACACCGCGATGGCGGGCGTCGCCAAGTCCGTGGACGAGATCCGGGCGGTGATGTCCGGCGCCGGGTACGCCGCCTCCTCGTACCGGATCGTGCTCCAGTCGTACCCCTCCCCCATCCCGCGCGCCGCGGACAACCGCTACGGAGAGAGCGGCTGGAGCCGCACCAACACCGGTGGCTGCCCGTTCTGGAACCTGGACTCCGACTGGGCCAGGGACTCGCTCGTCCCGCAGGTCGCCGACCGCCTCAAGGGGGTCGCCGCGGCCAAGGGCGTGCAGTTCATGGATCTGCGGGACATGCTGCAGGGCCGTGAGGTCTGCGCGAAGGCCAGCAAGCAGGTCAGCGCGACGGTGCCGGCCTCAGCCGCGACCAGCGAGTGGGTGCGCTGGATCGACCAGAACCAGACGCAGGGACCGATCCAGGAGAACGTGCACCCCAACCACTACGGCCAGTCGGCGCTCGGCCGCTGCCTGACGCTGATCCACGCCCAGCCCAGCGGGAACTTCTCCTGCCGCAACACGGCCGGCACCGGGTCCTCCGGCATGTACCTGACGCCCGTCTCCTGACGGCCGTCGCTCGACCCCCACGGGGTCGCTCAGCGGGCGCGGCGCCTCCCCCGGCTCCGGCGCCGTGCCCGCGGCTTCCCCGTCCCCGTCCCCGCCCCGGACACCCGGATGCCGGGCACCGCGATCCCGAGCGCGCCGAGCGTCCGCTCCGCCCGGTACGGGTCGGCCGCGGCCATCTCCTTCACCAGGGCGTCGACGCCACCGGGCCAGCCCTCGGCGGCGGAGTCGAGGACCGCCCGCCCGGCCGTGCGGCGGGAGAGCCGGTCCAGGATCAGCACGGCTCGGGCGGACAGCGGCACGCGGGTCTCGTCCGCCGGCTCGCCCCTGGCCCGCAGGACGCCGTACGCGTACGCCCCCATCACCGGGTCGCCGAGGGCTCCGCGCAGGGCCTCGACGGGCGCGGCGGCCGGGTCGAGGAAGCCGAAGACGGCGCGGGTGTCGGCGGCCTCGTACGTCCCGGCGTTGACGGTGCCGAGGGCGGCGAGCAGCTGGGACCAGGCGTCGTCGGTGTCCGCGCGCGCGTGGAGCCAGTCGGTCAGGACGCGCGTGGCGGCGGAGGCGGACCAGCCCTCGGCGGCGGCGATCACGGTCGAGGCGTCCCAGGCGAGGGTCTCGGCGGCGTCGGGCGCCGCGACCCCCCGGACCCGCAGGAGGTAGTGCAGGACCTCGACGCCCCAGGGCGTGAGTCCGAAGGCGTCGCCGGTCCGGAAGACCATGCCGGTCCCGGCCAGCCGGTCGACGGTGTCGGCCATGGCCCGCGCGGACGGTTCGAGGCGGGCGCGGTCGTCGTCGGTGACGGGCGCCCCGACGAGCCGGGACAGCTCGTCGGCGGGCGGGACCACATAGGCGTCATGGGCCTTCGCCGGGACGAGCACCGGCGCGTCCTCCAGCCGCGGGTCGACCGGCCAGTCCTCGAACTCGGCGGCCCTGCGGGCGACGGACTCGGCGCAGGAGCCCCGCTGGAAGAGCGCGTACAGCAGGTGGGCGGCCTCGCCGTCGTAGAGGCCGCCGGACTCGCTCTTCATCTCCTCGACCGCGGCGGCGAGCAGGTCGGCACCGGCCTCGACGGACCGCTGGGGGTCGTGGGCCTCGACGGGCGGCGGCGGCAGGGGGACGGCGGAGTCCTCGTAGTAGTTCAGGTGCTCGTCGAGGAGGGTGTCGGCGAGGACGAGGTGCGGGAAGGCGTCCGGGCCGGGAGCGAGATGGGCGTACGGCCCCGAGAGCGCGGCGGCGAGCCCCTCGGCGGTCCAGCGGTCGACCAGCCGGCCCGCCAGCTCCCCGACCCCGTGCGAGACGTCCCCGTCGGCGAGCAGCGGCCCGGCGGGCGAGGGTGCTTCCGCCTCGCGCACGTACGCGCCGGTGAGCGCCTCGGCGAGCACCATGTCGGCGACCTCGCTGCGGTTCATCAGGTCGGCCCTGCGCAGGCCGTCCGGCGGGGTGACC
Organism: Streptomyces sp. NPDC047971; assembly: GCF_040653355.1. Lineage (NCBI taxonomy): Bacteria > Bacillati > Actinomycetota > Actinomycetes > Kitasatosporales > Streptomycetaceae > Streptomyces > Streptomyces sp. NPDC047971. The sequence continues at coordinate 141,406 of NZ_JBEZNW010000008.1, forward strand.
CCGTCGTGGGCGGCGAGCCACGCCCGTACGGCGGCGGGGTCCCCGGCGTCCGCCCCGTCGGCCCGCAGCAGCGAGGCGTACCAGCGCTGCCAGGTCAGATTGCCGGGGTCCCGCATCGCCCGCTCGAAGTCGGGCACGGCCTCCTGGACGGCGGCCACGATCCGCGCCTGCCGCTTCCCGTTGAGCCGTCCGGCCTCCCGGACGCGCTCGGTGAGCGCCACGAGCACGGCGGGATAGGCCGCCAGCTCCTCGGGCGTCGCGTAGACGAACGCCGGCACGTCCTCGATCAGCAGGTGGCGCACGAGGGGGACGGTCGGCTCGGGCAGCCCGCTCCTCCGGTCGGCCCCGCGCAGTGACAACAACGCGAGCACGGCGTCGGCGGCGCGCGCGGACGGAGGGTCGCGGAGCTCCGGTGTTCCGTCGAGGAACGCGTCGAGCCCGGTGTTGGAGAGCACGGTCCCTGCCACCTTTCCCAGGGTAGTTCCGGCACGCGCCGGACGACGACGCCTGTGGCGGTGCCGTCATGGGACGACAACGGTCCGCTGGGCGGAGAAGTCACCCCAGGTGCCGTCGGGGAGGCGGGCGCGGAGTTTGACGCTGTAGCGGGTGCCGGGGCCGGTGGGGACCGTGAAGGTGTAGGTGGCGGTGCCGGGTGGGGGGTCGGCGCCCCAGATGATCGTCGTGGCGAAGGCTTCGTCGAGGTAGAGCTGGTGCTCCTTGACCGGGGCGCCGGTGCCGGGCGGGGTCCAGGTGAGGGTGATCTCTCCCTTGCGGGCGGTCGCCTTCAGGTTCGTCGGGGCGGTGCTGGGGCCGGCGCCGGGAGCCGGGGCGGTGGTGATGTCGGCGGGGTCGCTGTCCGGGGAGGAGTTCTCCGCCGCGTCGCGGGCGCGGACGGTGAAGGAGTAGACCGTGCCGGGACGCAGGCCGGTGACGCGGGCGGTCGTCGCCGTGCCGGGGACGGTGTGGACGCGGGCGTCGGCCTGGTAGACGTCGTACGCGGTGACCTTGGTGTCGTCGCGGGCCGGGGTCCAGGTCAGGGTGGCCGCGTGGCTGCCGTCGGGGGTGGCGCGCAGCGCCTGCGGGGTCGTCGGGGGTGTGCGGTCCTGGGCGGTCGCGGCGAGGGTGGTGGCGGGGACGGGAGGGCTGGGGGCCGAGCGGTTCCCGGCGGCGTCGCGGGCGCGGACGGTGAAGGTGTACGGAGTGGCGGGGGCGAGGTTCACGATGTCGACCATGAGCGTCGTGGCGGGGAGGTCCTTCACCTTGCGGCCCTGCTGGTAGACCTCGTAGCCGGTGACCCCGCGGTCGTCGGTGGCCGCGTTCCACATCACGTGGACGGTGCTCGCGCTGCCCGCGGAAGCGGTGACTCCGGTGGGGGCGGCGGGGCTCCGGGTGTCCGTCTCGGGTCCACTGGAGCAGGCCGCGACGGCGAGGGCGGCGACGGTCAACACGCTTGCGGCGAGCGGGCGTTGCACAGGAATGCCTCCGTCCGTCGGAATGGTCCAGACCTGTATGGCACGGAGGGGAGGGTCTCGGCAAGGGGTCGTTGTCAGTCGGGTGCGCTTCACTGGATTCGTCACTCTCCGTGAGCAATAGAGGGGGAATTCATGACGGACCGTACGACCTATGTGACGCCGGCCGGGCTCCGCGGGCGCGGATGGAGCGACGCGATGGTGCGGGACCTGCTGGGGGCGCCCGATGTGCAGGGGCGGGATCCGCGCCGGTGGTCGGTCGCACCGGTGCGGCTCTACCGACTGGAGCGGGTGGAGGCGGTGGAGCGGACACCGGAGTTCGCACGGTGCGCCGCCGTCGCGGGCCGCCGATCGGCTGCCGCGCGCGCGGGGGCCGAGGCCCGTCGGCAGGCGGTGCTCGCGGCGATCCGCGCCGAGCCGATCCGGGTGCCACGCCTCCCCGCCGCCGAGCTGGAGCGGCGGGCCGTGCGCCATCGCCATCTGCTCGGCGCCCGCAGTCCCGGAGGGGTCGCGGCAGGAGCGCTGGTGCGGTGGCAGGTGAGCTTTCTGCGGCACGCGCTGTCGCGGTACGAGACGCTGCTCGACGGGCTGTACGGAGCGACGGGCCGGGCCGAGGCGGAACGGCTGCTGGACAGGCGGCTGTACGAAGCGATCGCGGCGGCCTACCCCGCCCTGGCGACGGAGTGCGGGCGCCGGATCGGAGCCGAGCGATGAGTTCCGGCGCCCCCGCCGGTCTCAAGGGGTATGGAGACGACGGAGCACATCGATCTGGGAACGGCCGCGGAGCGCGTGGCACGGCTCGCCGAAGGCATCGGCGACGAGCGGCTCGGGGACCCGACCCCCTGTCCCGAGTACGCGGTACGGGAGGTGCTCGCCCATGTCGCGAGCCTGAGCGTGGCCTTCCGCGACGCGGCCCGCAAGGACTTCGGGGCGACGACCGGCACACCGCCCGGCTCGGTCCGGCCGGTTCTGGAGGACGACTGGCGCACGGCCCTGCCGAAGGCCCTGGACGAACTGGCGGCGGCCTGGCGCGAGCCGGGGGCCTGGGAGGGGGACACCGAGGCGGGCGGCGTCGGCATGCCCGCGTCCGTGATGGGCATGGTCGCGCTCAACGAGCTGGTGATCCACGGCTGGGACCTGGCGCGCTCCACGGGCCAGGCGTACGAGGTGAGCGAGGGGGAACTGGCCGTGTCCGAGGCTCTGCTGACCCCGCAGGAGGACGGGTCGGACGGGGAGGGCTTCTTCGGCCCGGTCGTCCCGGTCCCGGACGACGCGCCCCCGCTCGACCGGGTGGTGGGCCTGAGCGGCCGACGGCCGGACTGGCGACCGCCCGTGTCCTGATCGGCGTCCTGATCCGACGGTCGTGCGCCGGCCCGCCGATCCGGCCGGCGCGCGCACGCGTCCCGACCGTGGGGCGGCCATGGCGGGCCGCCCCGCGTCGTTCACCAGGGCATCGGCTGCCCCTGGTCGACCCAGTCCGCGAACGACAGGGGGCGGCCGCCCAGGGTCAAGGGAAGGATCTGGTCGCAGGTGGCCCGCCCGTCGAACCACATCGTGCCCCGGTGCGGTCCGGTGACGACGAGAAGGGCGTGGAAGCCGCAGCCGTGCTCCCGGATGAACACCGCTCCCGCGGTCTTGCGTTCCTGGTGGACCTCGTATGCGGCCTCCCAGTCGTCCCAGGCCCGCTGGAAGGGGCCGTCGTCCCCGAAGTGCTCCCTCAGCGGCTCGCGCTCGTCGAGTTCGTCCTCGTAGGCGCGGTAGGAGTCGGGGTGGGGGAAATCCGTGGTGAGCAGGTCGTAGTTGGTCTCGGAGTCGCCGTGCCAGACCCAGCCGGCGGTTCCTCGGCGGAGCCGGTTCACTCCGCCTCCGGCGCTGTGGCGGAGCAGGTGGTCCCGGTACTCGGCGGGGAAGGTGATCCCCAGCTCCTCCTCCGCTTCCTGGACCTCCGACGCGGACAGCGGCGGCGGGGTCGGCTCCCGGTACTGCTCCCAGGTCCGGCCGCTCCACGCGTCGAAGCGGTGTCCCTGGTGCAGGCGTCGGGCCTCGGCCGTCCAGTCGATCGTCATGGTCAGAGCGTAGAGACGATGATCACCACGCGGTGCCGGGGGTGGCCGCGAGGAGTCGTGCCAGCCTGCGGCAGGCCGCCGGGATCGGGGCGATCACCGGTGTCTCGAACCGGGCTCGCAGGGAGTCGGCCGCCTCGCCGAGTGGGCCTCCGCCGATGACGACGGCCCGCGCCCCGTCCCGTACGACGCACTGCCGGACCGCGCGCGCCAGTCCCTCGCGGAGCGACTCTGGATCGGCGGACAGGGCCTCCGGGTCGCCCTCGGTCAGGCGGAGTCCCGTGAAGCGGTCGGAGAGGCCCAGGGCGGCGACGCGTTCCACGATGGCCCCCTCCAGCAGCGGCGTGGTCGTCGCGATGCCGAAGCTCCGCCCGGAGGCGGCGGCCTCCAGCAGGGCCGCCTCTCCGATGCCGACGACCGGCACGGGCCCCCGCGCCGAGGCCAGGGTGAGGGCCCGGAGTTCCGCGAGCCCCGGGTCGCCGAACGCGGCCACCAGGAGCGCCCCGCAGGTCCCGGAGGCGAGGGCCCGCCGGCCGGCGGCGACCACCTCCGGGGCGGCCGCGCGCAGGGCGGCCGGGTCGGTGAGCATCCGGGGGCCGCGCTCCGCGGTCACCCCGAGGACCCGCGGCCCCAGTGTCCGCCGGGCGATGGCGGTCATCATCGCGGTGGTGTCCGTCGAGGAGTTGGGGTTGACGAGGACGACGGTGCGCACCGCGGCGGGGTCGGCGGAGGCCGTGGACCGCGCCCGTGCGTCCGCGCGTCCGCCGGGTTCCGCGGACCCACGCACGACTCCGGTCCCCGCGGGGGACGCGGGGACCGGAGCGTCGGAGGGACGGGGCCTGTTCAGTGGACGTGCGCCGTCTTGCCCGCGCGGGTCTCGGAGATCTCCTCGCCCGGTTCCATGGGCGCGGTGACCGTGTCCTCGTCTCCGCGCTTGCCGAGGTGGTTGAAGACCAGGTTGAGCAGGACCGCCGCCACGCAGCCGGTCGAGATGCCCGAGTCCAGGATGATCTTCGCGGTCTCCGGGAAGGCGTGGTAGAACTCCGGCGCCGTGATCGGGATGATGCCGACGGCCAGCGAGACCGCGACGATGAGGACGTTGTTGTCCTTCTCCAGACCGGCCTTGACGAGCGTCTGGATGCCGCTCGCGGCGACCGAGCCGAAGAGGACGACGCCCGCGCCGCCGAGCACCGGACGGGGGACGACCGAGATCAGCGAGGCCGCGACCGGCGACAGACCCATGAGGACCAGGAAGCCGCCGCCGCAGGCGACCACGAACCGGCTGCGGATCTTCGTCATGGCGACCAGACCGATGTTCTGGGCGAAGGCGCTGCACATGAAGCCGTTGAAGAACGGGCTGATGGCGGAGCCGAGGGTGTCGGCGCGCAGCCCGGCCGCGATGGTCTTCTCGTCCGCCGGCCGCTCGACGATCTCACCGAGCGCCAGCATGTCGGCGGTCGACTCGGTCATCGAGACCAGCATCACGACGATCATGGAGATGATCGCGGCGAGCGCGAACTGCGGGGCGCCGAAGTGGAACGGCGACGGGAAGCCGATCACGGACGCCTCGGCCACCGGACCGAAGTCCGTGACACCGAAGGGGATCGCGATGACGGTGCCGATGACCAGACCGACCAGGACGGCGATCTGCTTCAGGAACCCGCGGGTGAAGCGCCTCAGGACCAGCACGACGACGAGCGTGATCGCCGCGAGGGTCAGATAGGTCGTCGAACCGTAGTCCTCGGCCGATGGATTCGGCCCCTGGGCCCAGCCGAAGGCGACCGGGAGGAGCGAGACGCCGATGAGCGTGATGACCGTGCCGGTGACCACGGGCGGGAAGAAGCGGACGAGCTTGGAGAAGTACGGGGCGGCTATGAAGCCGAGGAGACCCGCGACGATGATCGCGCCGAAGATGATCGGCAGCGCGTCGGACTTGTCGTCCGTCGTGTCGACGATCGCCAGCATGGGGGCGACACCGGCGAAGGTGACGCCGTTGACGAACGGCAGGCGGGCGCCGATGTTCCAGACGCCGAGCGTCTGCAGGAAGGTGGCGAGTCCCGCGGTGAAGAGGCTTGCTCCGGTGAGGAAGGTCAGCTCGGTGCCGGAGAGTCCGACGGCCGCGCCGACGATCAGGGGCGGGGCCACGACCCCCGCGTACATGGCGGCCACGTGCTGGAGACCGCTGGTGAACATTTTCAGGGGCGGCAGAGTCTCGTCGACCGGATGCTTCTGGTCGTCGGTGTCGGCGCCTGCGTCTTGCGCATCACTGCGAAACCTGGGCTTGAAGGCCACGGAGGTTCCTCCGGTCGGGTAACACGTCGGCGGTGACGTGGGTGTCATGGAGGTGGTGCAAAGCGGTGCGGTGCGCCTCACGGGTGCGGGCTCATGAGGTGGTGGGGGGTTCTGCGTCCTCGGGTACGGCGTCGTGTGTCCGGGGAGGCCGGGAGGGCTGACACACATCGACTGTCCGGGGGGTGCCGTACCTCTTTACGTACGGGCACCCCCCGTCCAGCCGGCCACGGGCCCCGCTCGGGTCCGTGGCGACCGACCGAGGGCCGTCCCCCTCGGTCGGACTCCTTGGGGAGGATCAGCCCTGGGCCGTGATGCGGGCCAGGCGCTGGGCCTCCGCGCGCGCGTCGCGGGCGATCGCTTCCTCGTCCGCGAACAGCAGGCGGTTGTTCTCGACGATCTGCTTGCCGTTGACGAACGAGGCCGTCACCGGGGCAGCGGCGCCGAACACGATCGCGGTGACCGGGTCGGCGATCGACGAGTGGCCGATGCCGTCGATCTTCCAGAGCACGAAGTCGGCGAGCTTGCCGGGCTCCAGAGAACCGATGTTGTCGGCGCGGCCGAGGACCTGGGCGCCACCGTACGTACCGAGGCGCAGCGCCTGGCGGGCGTTGAGCGCGGCCTCACGGTGGGCACCGAGGCGGTTGATGAGGAGCGCGTTGCGCAGCTCGGTGTGGAGCTCGCCCGACTCGTTGGAGGCGGTGCCGTCGACGCCGAGGCCGACGGGAACGCCGGCGCGCAGCATGTCCGGGACGCGGGCGATGCCGGCGGCGAGCCGCGCGTTGGAGGAGGGGCAGTGGGCGACACCGGTCTTCGTGCGGGCGAAGGCCGCGATGTCGGAGTCGTTCATGTGGACGCAGTGCGCCATCCACACGTCCTCACCGAGCCAGCCGGTCGACTCGAAGTAGTCGGTGGGGCCCATGCCGAAGAGCTCGTGGCACCACTTCTCCTCCTCCACCGTCTCCGAACCGTGCGTGTGCATCCGCACGCCGAGGCGGCGGGCCAGCTCGGCACCCTGCTTGAGCAGTTCGGTGGAGATGGAGAACGGGGAGCAGGGGGCGACGGCGACCTGGGTCATCGCGTCGAAGGAGGCGTCGTGGTGCTTCTTGACCGTCTCCTCGGTGGCCGCGAGGGCGCCCTCGGTGGTCTCGACGGCGAAGTCCGGCGGCAGGCCGCCGTCCTTGACGCTGCGGTCCATGGAACCGCGGGCGAGGGTGAAGCGGACACCCATGTCCTTGGCGGCGCCGATGATGGCGCCGGACAGGTCGCCGGAGCCCTGCGGGAAGACGTAGTGGTGGTCCATGGCGGTGGTGACACCACCGCGGGCCATCATCGCGAGCGAGCCCTGCGCGGCGACGCGGGCCATCGACTCGTCGATGCGCGACCAGGTCGGGTAGAGCGCGACCAGCCAGTTGAAGAGGTTGTGGTCGGTCGCCAGGCCCCGGGTGATCCACTGGTAGAAGTGGTGGTGGGTGTTGATCAGACCGGGCGTCACCAGATGACCGGTGGCGTCGATCCGGCGGACCACGTTCTCCAGGCCCTCGGGGGCCTTGCCGGCTCCGATGGACTCGATCTTGTTGCCGGCGACGACGAGGTGACCGGTGGCGTACTCGGTGTCGTTGGCGTCTACGGTCGCGATCGCACAGTTCTCGATGACGATGCGCTCGACAGTCGAAGGTGCTGCCATGGCGGTGCTTCCTTCATTCCTCGGGGGTTGGGATTCCCCCGCGACGACGTCGTAGGGGGAGGGCACGGCAGGACCCTAGGAGGATTTGAGTGCCGGAGCCGCGTGACGGGTCCGGGTGCCGAGATGGTGGAAGAACAGATTGAGCGTGACCGCGACGAGCGCTCCGGCGCTGATGCCGGAGCCGAGCACGGTCTGTGCCCAGGCCGGGAATTCGGCGTAGAAGGTGGGCGCGGCGAGAGGGATGATGCCCGCTCCGAGCGCGACCGCCACCAGGATGATGTTGGAGCTGTCGTCGAGTCCGGCTTCCGACAGGGTACGGATTCCGGAGACGGCGATCGAGCCGAAGAGGACGATGCCGGCACCCCCGAGGACCGGCATGGGGACCATCGACACGACCGCGCCGAGGACCGGGAAGGCGCCGAGGACGAGCAGGGCGCACCCGGCGACGGCGACGACATAGCGGGAGCGGACCCGGGTCAGCGAGACCACTCCGACGTTCTGGGCGAAGGCGGAGGTGGGGAAGCCTCCGAAGACGGGGCCGATCAGGGTGGCGATCCCGTCGGTCCGCAGACCGCGGGTGATCGTACGTCCGTCGCTCCGGCGTTCGCAGATCTCACCGAGGGCGAGCATCCCGGCGCTGGATTCGGTCATGAGCACCAGCATCACGATGCACAGCGAGAGGATCGCCGCGGGCTGGAACTCCGGTGCGCCGAAGGCGAAGGGTCCGGGCAGGGCGGCGACGGGCGCCTCGCGCAGGGCGGTGAAGTCGGCCATCCCGAAGGGGATCGCGGCGAGCGTGCCGATGAAGAGGCCCAGCAGGAGGGCGATCTGCTTGACGAAGCCCTTGGCGAAGCGCTGGAAGAGCAGGATCACGACGAGCGTGAAGGCGGCGAGCGCCAGGTACTTCATGGCGCCGAAGTCGGCGGCTTCCTTGTTCCCGCCCTGCGCCCAGCTCACCGGGACGGGCATCAGGGTGACGCCGATCAGGGTGATCACGACGCCGGTGACGAGCGGCGGGAAGAAGCGGAGCAGTCTGCCGAAGAAGGGCCCGACGGCGAGGCAGAACACGCCGGCGACCATCACCGCACCGTAGATGGCGGGGAGTTGGTGGCCAGGAGCGCTGGTCTCCGCGATGGCCAGCATCGGTGCGATGCCCGCGGACGAGGCGGCGTTGACGAACGGGAGCCGGTTTCCGGCGAAACGGCCGGCCCCGAGGGTCTGGAGGATGGTGGCGCAGCCGGCGATGAGGAGGCTCGCGGCGATGAGCCGGGTCATTCCGGCGGCGTCCAGGCCGACAGCCTGCCCGATGATCAGCGGGGGCGTGACGACTCCCGCGTACATGGCGGCGATGTGCTGGAGCGCGGCGGGGACGAGCCGTGAGGCGGGGAGCTTCTCGTCCACCGGGTGGACCTCTGCGAGAACGGCCGAAGAGGTGGCCGTCGAGGTCTCCGACGGTGTGGAACACGGGCCTTCTGCGGATGCCGGCCCCGATGCTGGCTGTGCCATGGGTAGGTCCCTCCGGTGGTGGCGGCCCCCGCCCGACTGCGGGCGGGCGGGGGCGGCCACGAGGTGCCGCTTAGAGGTTGGTCATGTCGACCGGGATCTGCGCCGTGGCTCCGTCCCGCAGCACCGTGGCCTCGATGAGGCCGTAGGGGCGGTCGGCGGCGAAGTACACCTCGTTGTCGTTCTTGAGCCCGAAGGGCTCCAGGTCCACCAGGAAGTGGTGCTTGTTCGGGAGCGAGAAGCGGACCTCGTCGATCTCCGAACGGTGGTTGATGATCCGGGTGGCCATCTGGTACAGCGTCTGCTGCAGCGAGTAGGAGTACGTCTCGGAGAAGGCCTCGAGCATGTGCTTGCGGGTCTGCTCGTACGACCGCTCCCAGTTGGGCATCCGCTGCTCGTCGTCGGTCCAGTTGAACCGCCAGCGACCGGAGACCTGCGTGGCCAGGATGCGGTCGTACGCCTCCTGGAGGGTCGTGTACTTGTCCTTGATGTAGCCCCAGAACTCCGAGTTGGTGGAGTTCATGACGATGAGGTCCTTGAGGCCGGAGATGACCTCCCACTTCTCACCGTCGTAGGTGATCTGCGAGACGCGGGTCTCCTGCCCCTTGCGGGCGAAGGAGTGGTTCACCTCGTCCGAGCCGATGAACTTGGAGTTGGCGTCGGAGCTGGCGATCCGCTCCCAGGAGTACTCCTCGATCCGGATGCGCGCCCGCTTGATCGGCTCCTGGCTGGTCACGAAGTGACGCGCCAGGTGGATGCCGAACTGCTCGGCCGACTCGATCCCGTACTCCTTGGCGAAGGCGTACACGGTGTTCTTGGTCGTGTCGGTGGGCAGGCAGTGGGCGTTCGAGCCCGTGAGGTGGACGTCGTCGAGGTCGCCGGAGAGGGCGACGGAGACGTTCAGGTCCTTGATGTGGTGGGTGGCGCCATCCCGCGTGATCTTGACGACGCGGTTCTCTGCTTTGCCGTACTGGTTCTGGCCGAGAATCGTGGGCATGTCTGCTAGCTCCCTCGGTAAACGGAGTAGCCGAACGGGTTGAGCAGCAGCGGTACGTGGTAGTGCTCGCCCGGCGTGACGGCGAACGTGATCGCCACCTCCGGGAAGAACGCACCGCTGTCCCTTACGCGGGGGGCGTCCTGCTGCGCCTCGGCTTGCTTCTTGGAGAAGTACGCCTCGGTCTCGAAGTCGAGACGTACGTGGGTGGTGCCCTCCGGCAGGGCCGGCAGGTCCTTGCAGCGCCCGTCCGCGTCGGTGGCGGAGCCACCGAGCGTGACCCACTGCGCGTCGAAGCCGCTGCGGGCCGCGAGCGTGATGGCCACGCCCTCGGCGGGGCGGCCGATGCTGGTGTCCAGGATGTGGGTGGACACCGAAGCGGTGGTGTCGGTGCTCATGCGTTCTCTTCCTCGTTCTCTGCGCGCTCTACGAGACCGGTCAGCCGGATGCGGTTGATCTTGCCCAGTTCGGTGCGGACGATCTCCCGCTCCTGCTCGGGCGAGTGCTCGATCCGCTCACGGACCGCGTCGCGCATCTGCTCACCGGTCTTGCCGGTCGCGCAGATCAGGAAGACATGACCGAACTTGTCCTGGTAGGCCAGGTTGAGTTCGAGCATCTCGGCCTTGAGCGCCTCGGAGGCCCCGGCCATCCCGCTCTGCTCGCGGGAGGAGGTCGGGTCCCCTGCCTTCGGACGACCGATCGGCGGGTGGCCCGCCATCGCCTCGGCCAGATCCTCGGCGGTCAGCTCGGCCATGGCGGCGTCGCTGGCGAGGAAGAGGGCTTCGGCGGTGGTGTACGGGCGCTGGGCGAGAACCTTGCTCCCCCACGCCGAGCTGGAACACACCTCGTGGAGCGCGGCGACAGCGTCGCTGTCCGCCGAGGTGTTGAACCGGGTGAGGCCCGGTGTCGTACCTGAAGTCACGGGAAGCCTCCGTGGCTGTTTTTCGCTGTGCGTCGGACGGGCTGCGGATAGCTAACGCCCTTTGCCGACATCACGTCAACACTTTGTTGAAAACTCGGTGACACAAAAGCCGTCGTCCCGACATCTGGACGACGGCCCGTGGCCCCACATGATCAACTAGCCCTCCTTGGGGGCCTTTTCCCTGCTCAGGGCGGTCTCCCTGTTCAGGTAGTTGTACACGGTGAAGCGACTGACACCCAGTGCCCCGGCCACCGTCTCCACGCCGTGCCGCACGGAGAAGGCGCCGCGCGCCTCCAGCATCCGGACGGCCTCCTGCTTCGTCTTGCGGTCCAGCTCCGCCAGTGGCATCCCGTGCCTGCGCTCCATGGCGGCGAGAATGTGGTCCAGCGACTCCGAGAGCTGCGGCAGGCGCACGGCGAGGACGTCCTCCCCCTCCCAGGCGAGCACCACGTCGTCGCGCTCGGCCTGCTCGGGGCCCAGTATCTCGGCGCCCATCGCGTCGGCCAGCGGCTTCACCGCGGCGATCAGCGGATGTTCGATCACGACTCCTCCCCGATCACGTTGACCTGGAGGGAGACACGGGTCGCGCCGGCCGCGAGGGACTTGCGCAGCAGCGCGTCCACGGCCGTCAGCACCTCGTCGGCGCCCCCTTCCGCCGTGTTTCCGAAGGGACCGACATCCACCGCGTCCAGCCGAGCCGCCTGGATGACCTCACGAGCCACGACCGCGTGCGCCGGCGCCTCGTCGAGGTCGAACGGCTCGGTCGTGAACTCCACTTTCAAACGCACCATGCCCCCACGCTACTGGCCAGGAGTCGGCCGACGGCAGCCCTGAGCTGCCGGACCCTCTTGACAAGTGGGGCGCACCGCTTGCAACATTCCGTCAGACAGAAACTTACTTCCGCAATACGGAAGGAGCGCCGCCCCTCATGGGATACACGGACCAGCGCTTCGATGTGAACCTGTCGATCCTCTACACGGAACTCCCGCTCCTGGAGCGCCCCGCGGCCGCCGCCGCGGCGGGCTTCACCGCGGTCGAGCTGTGGTGGCCCTGGATCGACACCGCCACCCCCGACCAGAGCGAGCTCGACGCGCTCAAGAAGGCTCTGGACGACGCCGGCACCCAGCTGGTGGGCCTGAACTTCTACGCCGGCCGGCTGCCCGGCCCCGACCGCGGCGCCCTCTCCGTACCGGGTGAGGAGTCGGACCGCTTCCGCGCCAACATCGAGGTGGCGGCGGACTTCGCCGCCTCGATGGGCTGCAAGGCGCTCAACGCGCTCTACGGCAACCGCGTGGAAGGCGTCGACCCGCAGATCCAGGACGCCCTCGCCCTGGAGAACCTGGTCCTGGCCGCCCGCGCGGCCGACCGGATCGGCGCGATCCTGCTGATCGAGACCCTGAACAAGCCGGAGTCGCCGCTCTACCCGCTGGTGAGCGCCCCGTCCGCGATCGAGGTCGTCGACAAGGTCAACCAGGCCACCGGGCTCGGCAACGCCAAGTTCCTCCTCGACATCTACCACCTGTCGATGAACGGCGAGGACGTCAGCCAGGTCATCGCGCAGTACGCCGACAAGACCGGCCACGTCCAGATCGCCGACAACCCGGGCCGTGGCGCGCCGGGCACGGGCGACCTGCCGCTGGAGCAGCTCCTCGACGAGCTGAAGAAGGCCGGTTACGAGGGCTGGGTCGGCCTGGAGTACAAGGCCGCCGACGCCGCCGCGTCCTTCGAGTGGCTCCCGGCCGAGGCCCGCGCCGCCCGCTGACACCGGACGGGGGCCGACACCCCCGCCCGCCCCAGCCGGGCGTCAGCTCCCCCTGACATCGCACAACCCCGAGAGGTACCCCCAATGAGCAACCTCCCCAAGATCGCGTGGATCGGCCTCGGCATCATGGGCTCCCCCATGTCCGAGAACCTGATCAAGGCCGGCTACTCCGTCACCGGCTTCACCCTGGAGCAGGACAAGCTGGACCGTCTCGCCGCGGCCGGCGGCGCCGCCGCCCCGTCGATCGCCGAGGCCGTCAAGGACGCCGACGTGATCGTCACGATGGTGCCCGCCTCCCCGCAGGTCGAGGCCATCTCCTACGGCCCCGACGGCATCCTGGAGAACGCCAAGCAGGGCGCGCTGATCGTCGACATGTCGTCGATCACCCCGCAGACCTCCGTGGACCTCGCGAAGAACGCCAAGGAGAAGGGCATCCGCGTCATCGACGCCCCCGTCTCCGGCGGCGAGGCCGGCGCCATCGAGGCCGTCCTGTCGATCATGGTGGGTGGCGAGCAGGCCGACTTCGACCAGGCCCTGCCGATCCTCGAGGCCCTCGGCAAGACCATCGTGCTGTGCGGTCCGCACGGCTCGGGTCAGACCGTGAAGGCCGCCAACCAGCTGATCGTCGCCGTCAACATCCAGGCGTGCGCCGAGGCCGTGGTCTTCCTCGAGAAGTCCGGCGTGGACCTGAACGCCGCGCTCGACGTCCTCAACGGCGGCCTGGCCGGCTCCACGGTCCTGACCCGCAAGAAGGACAACTTCCTGAACCGGGACTTCAAGCCCGGCTTCCGGATCGACCTCCACCACAAGGACATGGGCATCGTCACCGACGCCGCCCGCAACGTCGGCGCGGCCCTCCCGGTCGGTGCCGTCGTCGCCCAGCTCGTCGCCTCCCTGCGTGCGCAGGGTGACGGTGGCCTGGACCACTCGGCCCTGCTGCGCGCCGTCGAGCGCCTCTCCGGCCAGCAGGTCTGACGCACCCCCTCACGGGGCCCTGATTTCCGGACGGCGGCGGCGCTGACAACTGTCCTGTCGCGCCCAGGCGCCGCCGCCGTCCGGAACACCACACTTCATTTTCAACAAACTGTTGACGTCTCGTTCCGGGCGTATTTACGCTCCAGAGCACCCAGCAGTGCAGCTCCCGTACGGAAGGTCACGATGTCGAAGCGCGTGCTTACGACCGAGTCCGGCGCCCCCGTCGCCGACAACCAGAACTCCGCCACCGCCGGCGTCGGTGGCCCCATCCTCCTCCAGGACCAGCACCTGCTGGAGAAGCTCGCGCGCTTCAACCGTGAGCGGATCCCGGAGCGCGTGGTGCACGCCCGCGGCTCCGGCGCGTACGGCTACTTCGAGGTGACCGACGACGTCACCGGCTTCACCAAGGCCGACTTCCTCTCCGAGGTCGGCAAGCGGACCGAGACGTTCCTGCGCTTCTCCACCGTGGCCGACTCGCTCGGTGGCGCGGACGCCGTCCGTGACCCGCGCGGCTTCGCCCTGAAGTTCTACACCGAAGAGGGCAACTACGACCTCGTCGGCAACAACACCCCGGTGTTCTTCATCAAGGACCCGATCAAGTTCCCCGACTTCATCCACTCCCAGAAGCGTGACCCGTTCACGGGCAAGCAGGAGCCGGACAACGTCTGGGACTTCTGGGCGCACGCCCCCGAGGCGACGCACCAGATCACCTGGCTCATGGGCGACCGCGGCATCCCGGCCTCGTACCGCCACATGAACGGCTACGGCTCCCACACCTACCAGTGGACCAACGAGGCGGGCGAGGCCTTCTTCGTCAAGTACCACTTCAAGACGAACCAGGGCATCCGCTCGCTCTCCGCCGAGCAGGCCGCCGAGCTCGTCGGCCAGGACGCGAACTCGCACCAGACCGACCTGCTGCAGGCCATCGAGCGCGGTGTGAACCCCTCGTGGACCCTGTACGTCCAGGTCATGCCGGCCGCCGAGGCCGCGGACTACCGCTTCAACCCGTTCGACCTCACCAAGGTGTGGCCGCACAGCGACTACCCGCTGCAGCGCGTGGGCCGCCTGGTCCTCGACCGCAACCCGGACAACGTCTTCGCCGAGGTCGAGCAGGCCGCGTTCTCCCCGAACAACTTCGTGCCGGGCATCGGCCCCTCGCCGGACAAGATGCTCCAGGGCCGCCTCTTCGCCTACGCGGACGCCCACCGCTACCGCCTCGGCGTCAACCACACCCAGCTGCCGGTGAACGCGCCGAAGGCGACGGTGGCCGACAACTACGGCCGCGACGGCTACATGGCGACCCGCCAGGGTTCGCGTTACGACAAGAACTACGAGCCCAACTCGTACTCCGGCCCGGCGCAGACCGACGAGGCGCCCTCCGCCCCGCTGGCGATCCACGGCTGGACCGGCACCCACGCGGCGCCCGAGCACGCCAAGGACGACCACTTCTTCCAGGCCGGCGAGCTCTACCGCCTGATGTCCGAGGCCGAGAAGCAGCGTCTGATCGCCAACATCGCCGGTGGCCTCTCCCAGGTCTCCCGCGAGGACGTCATCGAGAAGAACATCGCGCACTTCGCCGCCGCCGACGCGGACTACGGCAAGCGCGTGGAGGAGGCGGTCCGCGCCCTGCGCGAGGACTGATCCCGGTTTCCAGACCGCGTACGGCACTTGACGGGAGGTCAGCTGCCGTACGCCGTCCGGACCGACGGCCCGGATGAGGGGTGGCCGGCGGAACGGACAGCGTGAGGACCGCGGCGGTGTGCGAGCCAGTGCGGTGGTAAGGGCGGAACGGGCCCCTTCTTGACCTGAAGGAAGGGATCCCCGATCAGCCCGTCGTCACCGCCGCGGTCCCAACGCCCCACCTCCCCCCAAGACTCCGCCCGGCGGCGCGAACGTCCTGTCGCGCCAGCCTCGCACCGTCGGGCGGGCACAACGAGAGCGCGGAACCAGGTTTACGGTCCCTGGTTCCGCGCTCTTTCGCATGCCCTCCACCCGCGCCGGACAGCGCATCGTTTCTGCGGTGAAGATCCACACCCGCACGGGCGAGCGCACCGCGGTTCTCCCCCTGTGCGCCCCTCCGCCGCCGCTATCCACTCGTACATGATCAAGAACCTGGTGCGGGGCCTGGCTCCGCTCGCGCTGATCCTGTCCCCCGTCGCCGTGCCCTCCCCCGCGCTCTCCGCGAACGTGGTCCTCTTCCCCGACGCGCTCGCCGACCTCACGGAGGCGGCGGAGAACCCCGCCGGATACCAGGCGTCCGCCTTCCCCCACTGGAACAAGGGGCTCGACCCCGCCGACGGCTGCGACACCCGCGCCGAGGTCCTCCTCGAGGAGGCCGTCGACGCACCGAAGACCGGCCCCGGCTGCACCCTGACGGGCGGCAGGTGGACCTCGTACTACGACGGCCAGACCGTCACCGATCCGGCCGCCCTCCGCGTCGACCACGTCGTCTCCCTCGACGAGGCGTGGGAATCGGGCGCCTCGGGCTGGACCACGGCCCGGCGCGAGAAGTACGCCAACGACCTCGGCGCCCCCGGCACCCTGACCGCCGTCACCGCCCGCAGCCAGCGGGACAAGGCCGGCCGCGACCCCGCCGGATGGGTCCCGTCCTCCTCGGCCCAGTACTGCCGCTACGTCGCCGAATGGCTGGGCACCAAGCTGCGCTGGGGACTGAGCGCCGACAAGGACGAGGTGGAGGCACTCAAGCTGTTCGCCGACGGGCCCTGCGAGGAGACGGTCGTGGTCCGCTCGACGGCCCCTCGGTGAGCACCAGCGCCCCGCCGACCGCCAGTGAGACGGCGGCGAGCACCGTCATCGCCACCGCGGGCGAGGTGAGCTGGGCGACGGCGCCGGCCAGCGCCGCGCTCAGCCCCTGGAGCGCCGGCATCCCCGCGGAGTGCAGCCCCAGCGCGTGACCACGGAGCTCGTCCGGCACCAGCGCCAGCAGCCGCTCCTGGAAGATCAGGCTCGCGCCGTAGCCCACGCCGGACACCGTCACCGCGACCAGGGCGAGCGGCAGCCCCGGGTCGAGCGCGAAGAGCAGGTACGGGGCCGCCAGGAGCGCCTGGAGCGGCGGGCCGAGCCCGGCCCGCCGCTCCGTCGGCAGCAGCCGCCCGACCACGGTGTCCCCGATCAGCATCCCGAGCGCGGCGCAGGCGAAGAGCAGCCCGGCGCTGTCGGGAGTCCCCGACGGCCCCCAGGCGTCGGGGGCGTACGCGACGAAGAGCGACTCGCAGCCGACGATCAGCCCGTTGGGGACCCAGAGGGCGAGGTAGACGAGGCGGCGCGGGCGGGAGGACCACAGACGCGCGTTGGTGCGCCACGTCTCGGCGGCCGAGGGGCGGCCGGTCGCGCGCGGCCCGCGGCGGGACAGGCCGCGACGGGCGAGGAGCCCGGCGGCGAGGTGGAGACCGGCGGCGATCAGCAGCGTTCCGCGTGGCGAGACCGTCGCCACCAGCACCCCGCCGGCCGCGAACCCGGCGATCTGACAGACGCCGGCGGCCATGTTCAGCACCGAGCGGCCGAGCAGATGGCCCGCGCGGGGAAGGACCTCGCCGAGGAGTCCGTAGCGCACCCCGCCGCCCACGGAGCCGACGAGGCCCTGGACCAGCAGCAGGCCGAAGACGGCGCCCGTCGGCAGCCCGGGCACGGCCTGGGCCGCGGTGCCGAGGGCGAAGACGAGCGAGATGCCCGCCAGCGCGGCGCGCGGCGGCAGCCGGTCGGCGGCCGAGAGGAGCGTCGCGGCTCCGACGACCTGGGCGAGCGCGGGACCGAAGAGGGCGAGGGCGGAGAGGAACGGGGAGCCGGTCGACCGCAGGACGAGCGTGGCGAGACCCAGACCGGCCATCGTCTGGGCCGCGACCTGCACGGCCGCCGTGAGGAAGAGCGGGGTGAACTCCGGTGTGCGGAAGAGCTCCTGATAGCTGCGCATGGGCCGGAGTCTCCGAGGGCGAGGGGGCCGCCGGTACTGTTTCGCGGGGAGGCGAAACATGGGCTGGTGGCAGATCGACGCCGACGCGCTCGCGGGCAGTCGGTTCCTGGTGTCCCCGCTGGCCGAGACCATCGCGGCGCTGCAGGCGTTGGACCTGCCGGACCCCGCCCATCCGGGCGAGCGCGCGTGGCTGACGGACCGTCTGCCCGCCTACCGGGCACGGCTGGCGGCCGAGCCGCTCGACGCCGCGCTGGTGCGGGCCGCGCTCGGGACCGCGTGGAACGCGGACTTCGTGACCCCGACTCCCCTGGGCGAGGGCGAGCCGTCCTTCGAGGAGGAGTTGGCCAGGATCCGGGAGACCCCGCCCTCGGCGGCGTCGGCGGATCTGGCGGTCTCGCTGGGCGGCCCGGTGCCGGAACCGCTCGCGTCGGCGACCGATCTGCCGCACCGGATGGCGGAGTTGCTGGCCTGGGTCTGGCGGGAGGCGGTCCTGCCGACCTGGCCGCGGCGGCGGCGCGTCCTGGAGGCGGACGTGGTGGCCCGTACCGCGCGGCTGACCGCCGGCGGGTGGGCGGCGGCGCTCGACGAGCTGGCACCGGGGCGGACGCGCTGGCTCGGCGAGGGGCGGCTGCAGGTCAACACCCGTGATTTTCCGCCCCGGTCGGCCGCGGGCGGGCGCCTGTTCCTCGTACCGGTGACGCCGCGCCGGGGATGGGTGTCGTGGGAGGGCACGGAGCGTTTCGCGATCGTCTACCCGTGCGCGGGCGCGCTGGCCGACGCGGAGGGCCCGGCCGTCCCCGAGGCGCTCGGCGTCCTCCTGGGGAGCGCGCGGGCCGGGGTGCTCGTACGCCTCGAAACACCCAAGTCCACCAGCCAGTTGGTGGCACTGACCGGACAGGGGCTCGGTTCGGTGGGGCGGCATCTGAAGGTGCTGCTCGACGCCCGTCTCGTACGGCGGAGGCGGGCGGGAAGGTCCGTCCTCTACGACTGGACGGAGGCGGGGGCGACGCTGGTACGGGCACAGGGACCGGCGTCGCGGTGAGCGGCGCAGGGACCGGCGTCGCGGTGAGCGGCCGCGCGGGGGCGCGGACGCGGAGCGGCCCCCGCTCCGGTGCTCTCGGAGCGGGGGCCGTCACCTCTGGCGGATGATCAGACCTTCAGGGCCTTGATCGCCGTCGGAGCGTGACCGGGCTCGGTGGCGAGCTCCTCGAACTCGGTGACGTCGCTCATGTCGACCGTCTTGCTCATCGCGATGTTGGTGATGCGCTCCAGGATGGCCTCGACGACGACCGGGACCTGGTGCTCGACGGCCAGCTTCTTGGCCTGCTCGAACGCCTCGCCCAGCTTCTCCGGGTCGGTGACGCGGATCGCCTTGACGCCCAGGCCCTCGGCGACCTTGACGTGGTCGACGCCGTAGGCGCCGATCTCCGGGGTGTTGATGTTCTCGAACTCGAGGTTGACCTCGAAGTTGATGCCCAGGCCGCCCTGCGCCTGCCGGATCAGCCCCAGGTAGGCGTTGTTCACGAGGACGTGGACGTAGGGGACCTTGTGCTGGGCGGCGACCGCCAGCTCCTCGATCATGAACTGGAAGTCGTAGTCGCCGGAGAGGGCGACGACCGGGGTGTCCGGCTGCGCGGTGGCGGCGCCGATCGCGGCCGGGATGGTCCAGCCGAGCGGGCCGGCCTGGCCGCAGTTGATCCAGTGGCGCGGCTTGTAGACGTGCAGGAACTGCGCGGCGGCGATCTGGGAGAGGCCGATGGTGGTGACGTAGCGCGTCTCCGGGCCGAAGGCCTTGTTCATCTCCTCGTAGACACGCTGCGGCTTGATCGGGACGTTGTCGAAGTGCGTACGGCGCTGCAGGGTGGCCTTGCGCTCCTGCGCCGAGGCGGCCCAGGCCGAGAAGTCCGGCAGCTTGCCCGCGGCCTTCCACTCCTTGGCGATCTCGACGAAGAGCTCCAGGGCGACCTTGGCGTCGGAGGCGACGCCGTAGTCCGGGGCGAAGATCTTGCCCAGCTGGGTGGGCTCGATGTCGACGTGGACGAACTTCCGGCCCTTGGTGTACGCCTCCAGGTTGTAGCCCGTGTGGCGGTTGGCCCAGCGGTTGCCGATGCCGATGACGGTGTCCGACTCCAGGAAGGTCGCGTTGCCGTAGCGGTGCGCGGTCTGGACGCCGACCATGCCGGCCGCCAGCTCGTGGTCGTCCGGGATGGTGCCCCAGCCCATGAGGGTGGAGATGACCGGGATGTTCGTCAGCTCGGCGAACTCGACCAGCAGGTCGGAGGCGTCGGCGTTGATGATGCCGCCACCGGCGACGATCAGCGGGCGCTCGGCCTCCAGGAGGAAGCTCAGGGCCTTCTCGGCCTGGGCACGGGTCGCGGACGGCTTGTAGACCGGCAGCGGCTCGTAGGTCTCCGGGTCGAACTCGATCTCGGTCAGCTGGACGTCGATCGGCAGGTCGATGAGGACCGGGCCGGGACGGCCGGAGCGCATCAGGTGGAAGGCCTGCTGGAAGACGCCGGGGACCTGGGCGGCCTCCAGGACCGTGGTGGCGGCCTTGGTGACCGGCTTGGCGATCGAGGCGATGTCGACGGCCTGGAAGTCCTCCTTGTGGAGCTTCGAGACCGGGGCCTGGCCGGTGATGCACAGGATCGGGATCGAGTCCGCGATCGCGGAGTACAGGCCGGTGATCATGTCGGTGCCGGCCGGGCCGGAGGTGCCGATGCAGACGCCGATGTTGCCGGCCTCGGCGCGGGTGTAGCCCTCGGCCATGTGGGACGCGCCCTCGACGTGGCGAGCGAGCGTGTGGTTGATCCCGCCGACGTTCTTGAGCTCGCGGTAGAAGGGGTTGATCGCCGCGCCGGGCACGCCGAACGCGTTGGTGACGCCTTCGCGCTTGAGGATCTCAACGGCCGCTGCGGCGGCGGTCATACGAGGCATGGGAGGGCTCCTGCTTCGGCCAGGCGGAAACGAGTCGCCCACCATCTCGGCGGCTGTTTCCGTATTGCGGAAGTATTGTTCTACTATGTGGAAGCAATGTAGGTCGGGGGGCCGAGGGCCGTCAAGGGACGGGGCTCGGACGTTGGCCGAACTCCCTCCCTTCCCGTGGCGGATTGGTGGACGATGGGGGCGGGACGACAGGGGGTTCGGCGTGGGTTTCGGTGTGGGTGAGTCGGTGCCGGTGCGCTGCCCGGAATGCCTCCGTACGCAGCCGTACGCTGCGCCGGTCTTCCCGTGCGCCTGTGGGACGCCGGTGGTGCCGCCGGTGATACCCGGGGCGACGGGCGAGCCGGTCACGCACCGCAACTGGACGGACGAATGGGTCGCGGTGCGCTGCGTCTCCTGCGGGCGCGAGGACGAGTGGCCGCACCCGGAGCTGGGCTGCGCCTGCGGCACCGTCCTGCGCGTCCCGGTCCGTGAGCCGGGCTTCCGTGACGTCGCCTCGCTGCCGGGCATCCCGGGGCCGGCACGCACCCTTCCCGAGCGGCCGAGCCCGGAACCCCGCGGCGCGGGCCGACCGGAGGGTCCGGCCCCCGACGCGGCACCCGGCCCGCTCGGGTCCGAAGGCCGCTCCGCCCCCGGGACGGGGCCGGACGGCACGGACACCGGCGCCCAGGCCCGGACACGGCCCGACGGCACCCAGGGCGACCCCGCCGGGGAAGGGGCGGAGGGCGCCGCGTCCCGCGCCACCGGGACGGACGGCGCGGAACCGGCCCCGGGGGCACACGCCGACGCCCTCCCGGAGGGCGACCTCCGAAGCGGCTCGGAGGGCGACCCCGAGGACGACCACCCGGCCGACCCCGAGGACGACCTCCGGGCCGGCGCGGAGGACGACCTCCACGACGTGGCGAGCCGCGGCCGCGGAGCCGGACGCAACCGGGCCTTCACCGACCGTTACCCCACGCACATCCCGCTGCCGCCGACCGCTCCGCACCCCGCGGCGCCCAGGCCCTCGTTCCGTCCCGTGACCATCCGCACCGCCCGTGACGCGGTCGCCACGTCCGCCGGATACCTGCGCTGGCTCGGATTCCGGAACGTCGTCCAGCCCGAGGAGCGGTCCGCGTCCGGGGTCGACCTCCGGGCCCCCGGGCTCGTCGCCCAGGTCGATCCGAGCACCCGCCCCGCCGCGCTGCGGGCGGTCGAGTGCCTCTGGCTGAACGGACTCAGCAGCTCGTCCGTGAGCGTCTTCTTCTCGCTCGCCGGCTACACCCCGGACGCCCGCTCCCGCGCCGACGAACTCGGCATCCCGCTCTTCGTCCTCGACCTCACCGGAACGCCCCAGCCGGTGAACACCCCGGCGGACGAACTGATCACCACGGGCGCCTGAGCCCCCACCGTCGGGCGACGGCCGGGAAGACCTCAAAAGAACCTCAGATTTCGGCCATTCACGCGTGATGATCACGCTCTCGCGGGCACAACACCCTCGGGGGGTGGGGCGTCATGGGGGCGGACACGTGGTGGTTCATCGGCGCGTCCTGCGGACAACTCCTGCTCGCGCTCGCACTGTTGCGAACCCGCAGCCCGGAGCGGGCCGAACTGGCCCCGCAGGCACTGGCGTTGCTCCGGGGCGGACCGCGGGCCGCGGTCGTCGTGGCACTGGTCGCGCTGCACCAGCGCGGTGCGGTGGCCGCCGGCCGGAAGGGCACGATTCGGGCCAACGGCGGGCCCGGCCGGACGCGGGACCCGGTCCAGCTCGGCGTGCACAGTTCACTGCGCCGGGCGCTGGGGATACGGGTGCTGGCGTCCCAGCCCCGGGCACGCCGGGCCGTCGACGCGCTGAGCGCCGAGCTGGGCCGGGCGGGGCTCCTCCGCCCGTACGGCAGGCTGCGCCTCGCCCGCGCACTGCTGGTCTGCGCGGTGGCGACGGTGGCGGCCGGCCTGCTGATCACCCGCCCGTCCGGCGCCGGACTCGCCCTCGCGCTGGGACTGGGGGCCGTGCCGGCCGGCACCGCGTCCGTCCTGCTGTTCCTTCCGCCCACGACCCGCGCCGCGCGTCGGCTGCTGGCCGGGCTGCGGGAGCGGCATCCGCTGCCGGCACACCGCCGCGAGGTCACGGACGGCAACCTGGTCCTGCTGTACGTCGCCCTCTACGGCGACCCGGCGCTCGCCCTCTTCCTGCCCCGCTTCTCGCGTGACGGCGGGCTGCTGGGCCGGGGCGGCGGGACGGACGGCTACGCCACCGGACGGAGCCGGTACGGCGGCGGAGACGGCTGGAGCGCGCGCGACGGCGGAGGTGGCGGAGGGGGCGGCGGTTCGGACTGAGCGCGCGCCATACTGGACCATGCGCATCCGAGCGGCCGCACCGGCCGAACTCCCGCTGCTCCAGGACATCGAGCGGGCCGCGGGCGAACCCTTCCGCACCCTCGGCATGGCGGTCATCGCCGACGACGAGCCCCTGCCGCTGGACGTCCTGGACGGCTACCGACGGGCCGGCCGGGCCTGGGTGGCCGTCGACGAGGCCGACCGCCCCCTGGCGTACCTGCTGACGGACACCGTCGACGGGGCCGCCCACATCGAGCAGGTGTCGGTGCACCCGGCCGCCGCCCGCCGGGGCATCGGCCGCCTCCTCATCGATCATCTCGCGGCGGACGCGGCCGGGCGGGGGCTGACCGCCCTGACCCTGACGACCTTCTCCGAGGTGCCGTGGAACGCGCCGTACTACACCCGCCTCGGCTTCCGTCCCCTCGCCGAGACCGACCCGGAGCTCACCGCCGGGCTCCGGGCCATCCGGGCGGCCGAGGCCGCCCACGGCCTGGCGACCTGGCCCCGGGTCTGCATGCGGCGCGAACTGGCGGAGCAGCCTGCCCCCCGGTCCGTGGCGCCCTCCCCCTAGAGCCCGGAGCCCAGGAGCCCGGGAGGCTCACCCGTACCGCTGTCGCAGCTCCACCTTCCGCACCTTGCCGCTCACGGTCATCGGGAACTCCCCGAGGACCTCCACCCGGCGGGGGATCTTGTAGTGCGCCAGACGGTCGCGGCAGAACTCCGTGATGTCGGCCAGGCTCGGCGGGTCGGCGGGATCGCGGGGGATCACACAGGCGAGGATCTCCTCGCCGTAGCGGGCGTCGGGGACACCGACGACCTGGACGTCGGCGATCTTCTCGTGCCCGTAGAGGAACTCCTCGATCTCGCGGGGGTACACGTTCTCCCCGCCGCGGATGATCATGTCCTTGATGCGGCCGACGATCTGGACGTAGCCGTCCTCGCGCATCACCGCCAGGTCCCCGGTGTGCATCCAGCGGCCCGCGTCGACGGCCTCGGCGGTCTTCTCCGGCTCGTCCCAGTAGCCGAGCATCACGCTGTAGCCGCGCGTGCAGAGCTCTCCCGCGGTCCCGCGCTCCACCGTGAGACCGGTGCCCGGGTCGACGATCTTCACCTCGACGTGCGGCATCACCCGCCCCACCGTGCCCGTACGGCGCTCCAGGTCGTCGTCACGCCGGGTCTGGGTGGAGACCGGCGAGGTCTCGGTCATGCCGTAACAGATCGACACCTCGGCCATGTTCATCTCGGCGACGACCCGCTTCATCACCTCCACCGGGCACGGCGAGCCGGCCATGATCCCGGTGCGCAGCGTGGACAGGTCGTACGAGGCGAAGTCGGGCAGGCCCAGCTCCGCGATGAACATCGTCGGCACGCCGTACAGCGAGGTGCAGCGCTCCCGCTCGACCGCCAGGAGGGTGGCCCCGGGGTCGAAGGAGGGCGCCGGGATGACGATGCAGGCGCCGTGCGACGTGGCCGCCAGGTTTCCCATCACCATGCCGAAGCAGTGGTAGAAGGGCACCGGGACACAGATCCGGTCCTGCTCGGTGTAGGCGATCATCTCGCCCACGAAGTACCCGTTGTTGAGGATGTTGTGGTGTGAGAGGGTCGCGCCCTTGGGGAAGCCCGTGGTGCCCGAGGTGTACTGGATGTTGACCGGCTCGTCGCAGGAGAGCGCCTCCGGACGGAGCCCTCCGGCCGTACGGGAGGTCAACTCGTCCCAGCTCGGTTCGCCGAAGAAGACGGCCTCCCGCAAGTCGGGGCAGTTGTCCCGGACTTGCTCGACCATCGCCCGGTAGTCGCTCGTCCTGTGCTCCGGGGTGGCGAAGAGCAGGGAGACGCCGGCCTGGTTGAGCACGTACTCCAGCTCGTGGGCCCGGTAGGCCGGGTTGATGTTCACCATCACCGCGCCGATGCGGGCCGTCGCGTACTGGACGAGCACCCACTCGGCGCAGTTCACCGCCCAGATCCCCACCCGGTCGCCCTTGGCGACCCCGCTGCCGAGCAGCGCGTCCGCCAGCCTCTCCACGTCCGCGCCGAACCGGGCGTAGGTCCAGCGGCGCCCGGTCGCGACGTCGACCAGCGCCTCGCGCTCCGGCCAGGTCGCCACGGCCCGCTCCAGGTTGGCCCCGATGGTGTCGCCGAGCAGCTCGGTCGGGCTCGCGCCGTGCGCGTACGACAGACTCATGCCGACTCCCCCTCGGTGTACTCGACGCCCTCGCCCTTGGCCGTGCGCTCGCGCAGCTCGATCCGGCGGATCTTGCCCGACACCGTCTTCGGCAGCTCCGCGAACTCGATGCGCCGGACCCGCTTGTACGGCGCGAGCACCGCCCGCGAGTGGGCGAAGAGCGTCCTCGCCGTCTCCTCGCCCGGCTCCCAGCCGTCCGCGAGCACGACGTACGCCTTGGGGACGGCGAGCCGCAGCGGGTCGGGGGCCGGGACGACCGCCGCCTCGGCCACCGCCTCGTGCTCCAGCAGCGCGCTCTCCAGCTCGAACGGCGAGATCTTGTAGTCGGACGCCTTGAAGACGTCGTCGGCGCGCCCGATGTAGGTGATGTACCCCTCGGCGTCACGGGAACCGATGTCGCCGGTGCGGTAGTAGCCGCCGGCCATCGCCTCGGCCGTGCGCTCCGGGTCGCCGTGGTAGCCGGTCATCAGGCCCACCGGATCGGTGGACAGGTCGAGGCAGATCTCGCCCTCCTCGACGTCCGCCCGCCCGCTGACGGGGTCGACGAGCGTCACCCGGAAGCCTGGGCTGGGGCGCCCCATGGAGCCCTCCTTGAGGCGCTGGCCGGGGCTGTTGGAGACCTGGACGGCGGTCTCGGTCTGGCCGAAGCCGTCCCGGATGGTGACGCCCCACGCCCGCCGTACGGACTCGATGACCTCGGGGTTGAGCGGCTCACCGGCCGCGACGACCTCCCGCGGCGGGCTCGCGAGCTGGGTCAGGTCCGCCTGGATCAGCATCCGCCAGACGGTCGGCGGCGCGCAGAAGGAGGTGACCCCGCCCCGCTCCATCTCCCGCATGAGACGGGCCGGGTCGAAGCGCGTGTAGTTGTGGATGAAGACCGTCGCCTCGGCGTTCCACGGGGCGAAGAGGTTGGACCAGGCGTGCTTGGCCCAGCCCGGCGAGGAGATGTTCAGATGCACGTCGCCGGGCTGGAGGCCGATCCAGTACATGGTGGCCAGATGGCCGACGGGGTACGAGGTGTGGGTGTGCTCGACCAGCTTCGGCCGGGCGGTCGTACCGGAGGTGAAGTACAGCATCAACGGGTCGTCGGCACGGGTCGCGCAGTCCGGCTCGAAGACGTCGGACGCCTCGTACGCCCCCTCGTAGGAGAGCCAGCCCGCGCGCTCGCCCCCGACGACGATCCTGGTGTACTCCCCCGGTACGTCCTCGAACTTGGCGGTGTCCTCGGCGCGCACGATCACGTGCCGGGCCCGGCCGCGCTCGACGCGGTCCCTCAGGTCGGCGGGGCCGAGCAGCGGGGTGGCCGGGATGACGACGGCGCGCAGCTTCATGGCCGCGAGCGCGGTCTCCCACAGCTCGGCCTGGTTGCCGAGCATGACGATGATGCGGTCGCCGCCCCGGACGCCGCGGGCGCGCAGCCAGTTGGCGGCCCGGTCGGAGCGGGCGGACATCTCGGCGAAGCTCACCCTCGTCTCGGCGCCGTCCTCCTCGACGATGTGCAGGGCCGTCCTGTCGTTGCCCGCCGCGATGACGTCGAACCATTCCAGGGCCCAGTTGAACCGGTCCGGACGGGGCCAGGCGAAGCCCTCGTAGGCCGTCGCGTAGTCCTCGCGATGCTGCAGCAGGAAGTCGCGGGCGGCCCGGAACCTCTCCGTCGCGGTGGTAGCCGTCATGTGTCCTCCTCGTTGCGGGACCGGTCACGGACATCGTGTAATCAGTGACCCAGGTCTCACTACCCCCGTTCGGGGGTGAAGGAGGGTCCCGTGCCCGAGCGGACGGAAGCGGTCGAGATGCGCGGAGCTCTGCTGCGGCTGCGCCGCGCCACCGGGCTCCAGGTGGTCTTCGGCGGGCTGCTGCACGAGAGCGGACCGCTGCGGATCTCGGAGCTGAACGGAGCCGTCACGCCGGCGCTGCACGGGCTCGCGATCTCCGCGGGCAGCGGCCTGGGCGGGAAGTGCCTGGCGCTGGCGCGGCCGTGCGCGGTCGTCGACTACGCGTCGGCGCGGCACATCACGCACGAGTACGACGCCCCCGTGTCCGCGGAGGGCCTGCGCTCGGTCATCGCGGTGCCGGTCGTCGTACGGCGCAAGGTGCGGGGCGTGCTGTACGGGGCGCTGCGGGACTCGCTGCCCCTGGGCGAGCGCGTCGCCGACGCGGCGGTGGCCGCGGCCAGGGACCTGGAGCAGGCGCTCGCGGTGCGGGACGAGGTGCGGGAGCTCCTGTCGGCGGCGCCCTCGGGACCGGCCTCGGGGCCGTCCTGGGAGGAGGTCCGGCAGGCGCACGGGGAGCTGCGGGAGCTGGCGCCGCGGATCGAGGACCCCGAGCTCAGGGAACGGCTGCTGGCCGTCTGCGGCCGCCTGGAATCGGCGTCGACGGCGCCTGCCGGGACCCCCGGTGTGACGCTGACGCCGCGCGAGCTGGACGTGCTGGCGGCCGTGGCCAGGGGCGCGACGAACGCCGGCGCGGCGTCACGGCTGGGACTACGGCCGGAGACGGTGAAGGGGTACCTGCGCTCGGCGATGCGGAAGCTGGGAGCGCACACGCGCGTGGAGGCGGTGGTGGCGGCGCGCAGGGCGGGGGCGCTGCCGTAGGGGCGGCCGGCCGCTCACCCTTCGACCGTCCCGAAGGCCACCTCGTACGGCAGGTCCGGCCGGGCCGTCACCCCGAGCGTCCGCTCGGCCTCCGCCGCCAGCTCGGCGCGCTCGGCCCTGCTCGTGCGGCCGAAGGGCTGGATGGTCATCGTGGTGCGCTCCTTGGCCTCCTCCAGGCGCCAGAGACCGGCGAGCAGCCCGTCGAGGAGGAAGACGCAGTACGCCTGATTGCCCTTCCAGGTGCGGCTGCGTGCCTCGGCGGCGACGACGCGGCCGCGGTCCGCGTGCGAGAGGAGCAGGTTGTCGAACTCGGGGAGGAAGCGCGGCGGGGCCGGGGTGTCCTCGTCGGGGCGCGGGGCGTCGGGCAGGTCGAAGAGTTCGACGCCGTTCTCGTCCTGGAAGGTCACGAGTTCGGGCCGCAGGCGCTCGAAGGCGGCACGGAGGCGGGTGAGGCCGCACCAGGTCTGCATGTCCTTGACGGAGGCGGGGCCGAAGGCGGCGAGGTAGCGCAGGACGGTGGCGTCGAGACCGGCCTCGGCCTCGGCGGCGTCCTCGCGGGCGGCTTCGGCGGCTTCGTACGCGTCGCCGAGCCAGGTCTCGGCGGTGGTCAGACAGACCTGCCCGCTCCTGCGCCACAGTCCGCGCGGGGTGACCTGGACGAGGGGCAGCAGACAGCGCGCGGCGATGCCGAGGGACTGGGGGTCGGCGTCCGGCCACTCGACGAGAAGGGCTTCGCGGATCTCCTTCGGGGTGCGGGGCCGTTCCTCGACCAGCTCGCGGGCGAGGGCGGAGAGCCGGTCGAGGTCGACGCCGACGAGACCCTCGCGGAAGATGCCGATCTCGCGGTCGCGGGCGGGCTGGACCAGGGGCCGCAGGGTGAAGACGTCCTCGGCGGTGTGGGTGTGGATGGTGGAGCGCATGGTGACGATGCGGGCGACGCGGCGGGACTCCATGAGGTCGGAGAGCTCCTCGGGCCGGAAGCCTTCGAGGCGGGCGGCGAGCGCGTAGTACGGCGGCTTGGTGTTCTGGGCCTGGAGACCGAGGAGGTGCGAGACGGCGTCCTCGGCGGACATGGCCGCGGGGGCCAGGAGCAGCTGGCGGGCCAGCGTGGCACGGCCCAGCGCGCGGGTGGAGAGGACGGGGTTCGTCGTCGTGGAGGCCATGGACAGCACGCTACCCAGACTTGCGGACAGCTACGGTCCGCAAGGCCGGATGCGCGCGGCCTGCGTCGACGCGCTGCGGCAACCCGGCGCGTATATCCTGCCCGGAGACCCTGGACCCGATCATGGACGAAGAGGGATCCCACGATGTCGGAGCGCCACCCTCGCGCAGCCTGGCGCCGCCGGCCGGAACCGCCGGCCACGCCGCCGGAGTCGCGCGAGACCGGGTCCGAACCGGCCGACCCGCCGAGCGTGGTGCAGGCGACTCTCTACCGGGACGGCCGCCGGGTCGCCTCCCCCGCCACGCTGGCCGAGACGTTCCGCCGGCTGCGCGAGTACCCGGACGGCATGGCCTGGATCGGCCTGCACCGCCCGACCGAGTCCGAACTCCACTCGCTGGCGGGCGAGTTCGATCTGCACGAGCTCGCGGTGGAGGACGCCCTGGAGGCGCACCAGCGCCCGAAGCTGGAACGGTACGGCGACACCCTGTTCGTCGTCCTGCGCGCGGCCCGCTATCTGGACGCCCAGGAGGAGGTGGACTTCGGCGAGCTGCACGTCTTCGTGGGCCAGGACTTCGTGATCACCGTCCGCCACGGCGCGGCCCCGGACCTCTCGGCGGTCCGTCACCGCATGGAGGAGGACCCCGACCTCCTGGCCCTGGGCCCGGAGGCGGTCCTGTACGCGATCCTCGACGCGGTGGTCGACGGCTACGCCCCGGTGGTCGAGGGCGTCCAGAACGACATCGACGAGATCGAGACCGAGGTCTTCAGCGGCGACCCGGCGGTCTCCCGGCGCATCTACGAACTCTCCCGGGAGATGGTCGAGTTCCAGCGCGCCACCCGCCCCCTGGTGGGCATGCTGCACGGCCTGATGGCGGGCTTCGCCAAGTACGGCACGGACGAGGAACTCCAGCGCTACCTCCGCGACGTGGCCGACCACGTCACCCACACCAGCGAGCGCGTGGACGGCTTCCGCCAGGCCCTGACGGAGATCCTGACGGTGAACGCGACGCTGGTGACGCAGCAGCAGAACGCGGAGATGCGAGCGCTCGCGGAGGCGGGCTTCGAACAGAACGAGGAGATCAAGAAGATCTCCTCGTGGGCCGCGATTTTGTTTGCACCCACGTTGGTGGGAACGATCTACGGCATGAACTTCGAAACCATGCCCGAACTGCACTGGGCCGCGGGCTACCCCTTCGCGATCCTGCTGATGGCAGTGGTGTGCACGAGCCTGTACGTGATCTTCAAGAAGCGCGACTGGCTGTAGCGAACCAGCACAGAGTCTTGATCGACTTAGCGTAAGCGAACCGCGGACCGCACTCCAAGGGGCCCCTTGGGGAGAATCTGGGGAGTATGCGCGGCAAGGGGTCGCCCGGACTCGGCGTCGTCGCCTCAACGGGGGCGGCGCCCGGCGCAGTCGCTGCTGACCGCACTCCGCGGGAAATGGCCATTCGGTGCACCCTGCGATTCCGCAGCGTGGCACACGGCCGAAAGGTCTAGGCGCAGGCCAGCGGACCGTGCAGGCGCCCGGACATTCCCGAAGACATGGCCGACTTGCACCCTTGCCGCCCACACGATCATGACGGTGCATCAGTTTCTGTCAGTGGCCGCCGCTACAACCGATCTGGAGGTCCGCACGGCGCGGACCGATGGGGAGGGATTCAGCATGCCGAAGGTTCCGGACGGATACGTGCGCGTACGAAGCCACCTGCGCCGCAAGCCGGGCCCGAAATCCGCCAAGGGCCTGAGCGTCTGGGCCATCGCCGGCCTGTGTGCGGCGGTGTGGCTCTGGGGCCAGATCTTCGGGTTCGGCGACAGCTCCGCCGAGCAGCAGCCCGCGCCGAAGCCCGGCGTCTCCGCGCCAGCGGGCGGGCAGTGACGGCCCGGCGGCGGAGAAGCACCCGGTGGCGACCGCGCAGTACCGCAGACGTCCTGGGTGCGGCAGCCGTTGCCCTCGCGGTCGCGGTCGCCCTGGCTCAGGCCGCATCGCGCCTCCTTGCGAAGGCCGCCGAGAGCTGGCCGCTGCTGGCCCTGATCGGTCTAGCCCTCGCCACCGGCTTGGCCTGCCTCCGGATGCGGCGCTCGCGCCGGAACCGCGCGGACAGCGAGAGGCTGGCTCGCCTGCGCATCACCTTGCCTGAGTTGGACGCAATGGATGACCAGCAGTTCGAGTATGCGCTGCGCGACCTCCTCGTCCGCGACGGCTGGGCGGCCACGAAGGTGGGCCGGGGCGGGGACCAGGCCGCGGACGTGATCGGCGTCCTGGTACCCCTCGGACGGATCGTGGTGCAGGCGAAGCACACCCGCGTCGGCGGCAAGGTCGGCTCGTCGGTGATGTACGAGGTGAACGGCACAGCAGGTCCCGCGCACAGGGCGGACCACGCGGTCGTCGTCACCAACGGCTCCTTCACCCGCGACGCCATGGCCTGGGGCGACCGCCACGGAGTCCACTGGGTCGACCGCGACCGACTCGCCCAATGGGCCCACGAGGGCAAGGCCCTGCATGAACTGCTCGGACTGCCCGCGCGGCACCCCCGCCTGCCGTGGCGTCGAGCGGCATGAGACACAGAGCCTGACCCACCAACGAGAACGGGTGGCACAGCATGTGCTGTGCCACCCGTTCTCAGGCAAGGGCAAAGTCGTCTGGGACGTACTGAGGGGCCACACCGAGCAACGCATCGACTGCCGCGCGGCCCTTGCCGCCGGCCTCGGGCATGAAGTGGGCGTAGTGGTCGAGGGTGATGGTCGGGCTGGAGTGGCCGAGCCATCGGGCGAGGGTGACGACGGATTCACCCGCCTCGAGGATCACGGAGGCGTAGGTGTGCCGGAGTACGTGGAAGCCGTCCTTGCGTGAGGCCTTCCAGCGCTGGCCCTTCTCCCTCAGGGGGATCACGTCGGCCTTCGCGAGGGCGGGTTTCCACACCTCGTCGTTGAAGATGTTGGCGCGGATCGCGTTGCCGTAGGTCGTGGTCAGGACGAGCGGGAAGGAGCGCTTCTCCCGATCGGGTTCGGGGCCGCCCCAAGGCAGCTCGACCTCGACGGCCGGATGCTGCAGGAAGTGCGCGCGCAGCTCGGCGCCCACCGAGGGCGGCATGTCGACGACCCGGGTCTTCCCGCCCTTGGGGAGGGTGAAGTACAGGCGGCCGTACAGGAGCTGGACCTGTCGGCGGACGCGGATGAGGCCGCGCTCGAAGTCGACGTCCGCCGGCGACAGCCCGAAGACCTCCCCCTGGCGCAGCCCGCACCCGAGAGCGACGACGACGGCGATCCGGTACCGCTGGTTGACGACGTCCCGCACCCGTTGCGCGGTCTCCAGCGGCCAAGCCTCCCGCTGGTCCTCCGGGGCCTTGGGCCAGCGCACCGACTTGGCGCGCATCGGGTTGCGGACCAGGCGCTTGTCGTCGATCGCCGTCTCGAAAACGTTCGAGAGGGTGGTCAGGATCTGCCGGGCGTAGCGCGGTGCGCACTCGCCTTCGAGCGTGGCAATGTAGCCGCGCAGGACGGACGCGGTGACATCCCGCAGCGCGACGTCACCGATGTGCGGGAGTACGTGGAGGCGCACGCGCTCGTCCACCCGCTTGACCGTGCCCGGCGCTCCCCGCACGCCCGCCTGCCAGTGGCACGAGACGTAGTCCGCGATGGTGATGGAGCCGTCGCGCGGGTCGACGAATTCGCCCCGCTCGCTGTCGGTGCCGGCCCGGCGGAGCCACGCCTTGGCGTCCTCCAGGGTGTCGAACGACATGCCCCGGACGCCCGGGATGCCCGCGACCCGATACCGACTCCCCTTGCCGTACCGGGCGGTGCGCTCGCGCTTGCCGGTGACGGGGTCCTTCTTCTTGTTGATCCAGCGGTCTTCGATGTAGCCGGCCAAGTGTTTCCTTGCAGCTAGGGGTTCGGGACGGTCGGCCGGAAGCCGTCAGACGGTTGCCGAGTAGGCAGCGCGCCGCTTCGGTGTGGCGCTCACGGGGTTGAGGTCGAGGTTGGAGCGGGAGTCCGCCTGCTCCTGCGCACGTATCCAGGCGTCGAGCGCATCGACCCTGTACGTCACCCGCCCGCGGGCGCCCATCCGGAAACTGGGCGGACCCTGCCGCCGGTGACGCCAGACGTAAAGCGTCTTGGGTGAAATACCGAGATACGCGGCCGTGTCCTGAACCCCGAGAAACGCACGGCCGACGGTGGAACGGTGACGAAATCCGGGGGCACCGACAGAGGAAATCGGATCGACGACGGACAAGCGAGATTCCTTACGCAGGGGACGGGAAAATAGACCACTGGCCATACACAGGGGCAGCGGCCTCCAGGGACCACCAATGGTGCGGAGAATCCCCGGTTTCGGAAACCGGGGATCGTCGGCTATATTCCGCCCACCCGCAGCGACTCGGGGCGGCTCGATGGCGCAGCGAGGAGCGCGTGCGGCGGCGCTCCGAGGGCTGCGGCGATGGCGACGAGGTCGTCAATGTCGCAGCGCCGTACCTTGCGTTCGATGCGGGAGAGTGCGGTGAAGGTCATGGGGCGACCGAGTGCGGTGACCCGGGCGGCGAGCTGGCGCTGGGAGTAACCACGGGCAGCGCGGGTGCGTTCGATGGCCTGGGCGGCGGCGCGTCCGGCGGGTCCGATTTCGAGAGGGCGTGGCGGCATTGGTGTGTTGTAGCTTGCCCGCCGGAGGCTAGGGAAGACATTCCCCGTCTGCTGTGAGCGATCCCCTACATCCAATATCGCGGGCGATTTCGCCGACCGGGGTTTCGGGTTTACGGTCGTGCGACCGGAAAACCTTTCACGGCCGCTTGAGTCAGGTCTGGACTTCTGGGCCCGGGGTGTGGCTGTGTTGTCCACGCACCCCGGCTCCGCCGGTTTCCCTGCCCCTTTTTTTCGAAAGGCGGTCGATCTCCATCGCCCGTATCCGCACCATCAAGCCCGAGGCCTTCGCCTCCGAGTCCCTGGCGGCCGTGTCACTGAGCGCCGAGCGGACCTTCTTCGGCCTGCTCACCCAAGCCGACGACAAGGGCCGCATCCGCGACCAGGCCGCCGTCATCGCCGGACAGTTGTGGTCGCTGCGCCGCGAACACGGCCCGGTCGAAGTCGAGGACGACCTGACGCAGCTCGACGCGGCCGGCCTGATCTGCCGCTACGAGGGCGAGGACGGAAGGCAGTACCTGCACGTCGTCGCCTTCGCCCTCCACCAGAAGATCAACCGCCCCAGCATCAGCAGGATCCCGTCCTGCCCGCACCACGACCTCGGCGTACCGCGTGAGTCCTCACTGCCGGTGCACGGAGCCGTCACAGAGTCCTCCGTGACGGGTCAGGCATCAGCCAGGGAACCCGCCATGAGCAGGGAATCCACAGGTCAAGGGCAGTTCAGTGAGCCCTCACAGCCGGTTGAGGGAGGGCTCACTGAGCCTGACGTGAGCCCTCAGCGTCCGGATCTAGGACCTAGGAACAGGGATCTAGGAACTACCCCGTTGGGGGGCGCGAGCGCCCCCGCGCCCCAGACCGTCTCGGCAAAGGGCCTCATCACCGAGTACGCCGCGGCCTGCGAGCACCGCCCTCCCTCCAGCGTGCTCGGCCAACTCGGGCAGGAGGCCAAGAAGCTCCTCGACGAGGGCATCGCCCCCGCCCACGTACGAGCAGGTCTCGACCGCCACCGCGCCAAGGGCCTCCACCCGAAGACCCTGCCCAGCCTCGTACACGAGGTCATGAACGCGGGTGCCTCCACACCCACCGCCGCGCACCGCCCCTGGACCAACCCCACCGACGTCGCCGCCGCCTACGGGGGTGCCCTCTGATCACCACCGCCCTCCCGCAGCCCGCCGACCACGTCGTCCGGGCCATGGCGGGGATCCTGCGCCGCCGGGGCATGGACCCGTCCGTCATGGACTCGCAGGAACCGGAGCCCGCGCCCCAACCGGTCACGTCCCTGGCACTGGCCGACGCCCGCATCCCTCCGCGCTACCGGCAGGCCCTCGCCGATCACCCCGAGGTCGCCGCCTGGGTGGACGAGATCGCGTGTGCCGGGCGCCCCGGCCCGTCCGGCACACGGGGCATCGCAGAGGGCCCATCGCTGCTGATCGTCGGCCCCACCGGCACCGGCAAGACCTACCAGGCCTACGGGGCCGTCCGCAGCCTGCTCGCGGCCGGCGTCCGCCTGCGCTGGGAAGCCGTCACCGCCGCCGACCTGTACGCCCGCCTGAGGCCGCGCCCAGGACTCGACGCGGAACGTGAACTGCACACACTGGCCAGCTGCCCGCTGCTGGTCCTGGACGACCTCGGCGCCGCCAAGGGCAGCGAGTGGACGGAGGAGCTGACCTACCGGCTGATCAACCACCGGTACGAGTACCTGCGCCCCACCCTGCTCACGACCAACCTCCCGATCCCCATGCTCCGCACCGCCCTCGGCGACCGCGTCGCTTCCCGCCTCTCCGAGATGACCCACCGGGTCATCCTCGACGGGCCCGACCGCCGCCGCACCTCCCCCGCCGCTTGAACGCGCCCAGACTTTGGAGCACCACCCGCTTGACCACCAGCTCCCACCGCACGCAGACGGCCGAGCGGTACGCCCTCGCCGTCGCAGGCTGCGTCATCGTCGCCCTCACCGCCGCGGGCTTCTGGCTCTCCTACGCTCACCTCGCCGAAGTCGCGGGGCGGCACGGCCTCGGGACTTCCCCCACCCGCCAGTGGGCATGGCCCGCCACGCTCGATGCCTTCATCGTCGCCGGCGAAGTGCTCATGCTCCGCGCCAGCCTCCGCCGGGAAACCGACGGGTGGGCAATCGCGCTCACCGCTGCCGGGGCGCTGGGCTCCATAGCCCTGAACGTCGCCGGCGTCAGCAGGACGGATGACGCCCCGGCTCCGGCCCTCGACTACGTCGTCGCCGCTGTCCCTCCAGCAGCCGCGCTCTTCGCCTTCGGCGTCCTCATGCGGCAGATCCACCGCCACGTCGCGGCCGAGGAGCCCCGCCACAGTCGCCGTCCGGTGGGGAAACCCTCAGCGCATCCCGCGGACCTGGGCCGTCGCCGCGGGCACTCCGCCACACCGGAGCTCCCGGACCCGGAACGGCACTCGGGCCACGAGGGTGACAGCCCCACTCCGGCTGACGCCGGACAGGACGCGTCAGGCGATGTGGCGGAAGAGACCGATCAAGTGGCGGAAGCCCACGTCCCGCCAAAAAAGCGCACCGGTCGCAAGCCCGCCGCCACCGACGACGAGCTCTTCGCCATCGCCCTCACCGCCCCGCTCGGACTCAAAGGACGCGCGTCAAGCCGCCACATTGAGACGGCTGTCCGCGCGCGCGGCCTCCCCATCGGCAAGGACCGCCGGAACAAGATCACCCGACAGGTCCAGGCCGAACTCGACAGCGGCCAAGCGAACGCCGCGTAGACCCCGCCCGAAAGTCGCGCTGCCCCCGCGCATCCATCGCGGAGCGAGGTGGTCGTACGCCCCACCCCCGCAGCACCCAAGCCGTTCCAGCCCGACCAACAGGAGGCACGCTCTTGCACGACGACCCCACTGCCACAGATGCCCACGACCAGCGACAGGCGGCTCCTACCCAAGCCCGAGACGGAGCAAGTTATCCCTTTGGACACTCCACCATCGGCGGAGTGTCCAAAGGGCTCTCCGCCCCAGGGGGACGGAGCCTCGTCCGGCGCCGGGGGACGCCTGACGAGGAGGCTGCGACCGCCGGACGGACACAGCCGGGAGAAGAGCAACAGCCTCCGTGCGAAGCCACGTACACCCCCGCTCCCCCTCCAGAGCCCCGTACGCGACGCCGTACCCACAAAAACAGCCGACGCTCCAAAGTGTGCAGCGTCCGTATGAACGACGCCGAGTACGCGCTTGTCGCGTCCGCCGCCAGGACTGTCGGCGTAACCGTCGCCGGTTTCTTCGCCAAAGCCGCCCTCAACGCGGCCCACGACCCCCACACCAGCGCCGCGGTCATCGCCGGGCGTCGCGAGACCGTCACCGAGCTGTTCGCTGCCCGCAGGCACCTCGGTCAGATCGGCAACAACCTGAACCAGCTGACCCGCGCCGTCAACTCCGGCGGCCGACCGACCGACATCCAACTCGAGGCCGTACTGGACTCAGTCGGCCGGGCCTCCGCGCGCGTCCAGGACGCCACCGACCAGCTCCTCGAAGACGGCTAGTACCTGCCCCACCGAGCTCCCCGAGATCCACCGTCCCCGCGTGTTGTCCCCATGCGCGCGGTCGGTCCGCGTTAACGCTCCAGGACGACGTCGAGGTGTTCTTGCACCGGCTCGAACAGGCGGTACGGGACGTACTCGGAGATGTCAGCGTGGGCCACCCACGCGAGTTCGGCCAGCTCGTCGGTGTCCGCGACGTGCGCGTGGCCGCCGGCCACCTCGCAGGCCGTGTACGACATCAAGCGGCCGGTGTCAGGGTGGACCCGTTCCCCCAGCGGTTTCAGCGCCTTCACGGCGAGGCCGGTCTCCTCCAGGGTCTCGCGTACGGCGGCCTCCTCCCGGGCTTCGCCCGGCTCGATCTCACCGGCCGGGAACTGCCAGGAGAGCCGCCCCTCACTGACCCGTCGCCGCACCATGAGCACGCGGCCTTCGAACACCACGACGGCCGCTGCGATGGCCGGTCGGCCCTCAGCGTTCTGCTGCTCCACGTTGCTCCTCCAGATCGGGTGGGCCGGCTGCCCCGAAAGGCGGTGCCGACACGTTCACTGCGGCTCGGCCCCGGCATGGAGGAGCGGCGCAAGCAGATCGACCGCTTCCTCCCACGGGAAGCGGTCGGCCCCGCCGCCGGACTTCGGGCGGTGGGGCTCGTAGCTGCCGATCAGCACGCCCATCTCCCGGAGCTCGTCGATGCTGCGCCGGTAGGCCCGGTGGGCGGCGAGCGCGGTGTTCACGTAGGGCAGGAGGACCGTGGGGACGCCCATACCGGGGGCTTCGCAGAGGATGCCGAGCGCCAGGTTGTCGGCGAAGCCCGCGGCCCACTTGTTGACCGTGTTGAACGTGGCCGGCGCGACCGCGATGGCATCGGCCCGCGGGTAGGTCCGCGCCTCGCCGGGCGAACGCCAGGCGGACCTGACCGGATACCCGGTCTGCTCCTCGACCGCCCGGGTGTCGAGGAACTCGAAACCCTGCGGCGTGGCGATCACCCCGACCTCCCAGCCCCGTTCCTGCGCTGTAGTGATCAGTCTGCCGACGTCGCCGGCAATCCCGGCGGCGCAGACGACGACGTACAGGAAGGGCTTGGACTGCGGCTCGGTCACGCGGGGACTCCCAGTCGGCGGCTGAAGTGGTGGAGCTCCGGCAGCGTACGACGGCGGTCCCGCGTGGCCATGTCGGCGACCAGCTCGCGGACGGCGGGACGGCGTACGTCCTGGGCGGCGCAGGTCTCGGCGATCCGCAGGGCCTGGTAGCCGTCAGCCAAGCGACCCTGCTGGGCATAGGCGCGGGCTGCCTCGATCCAGAGCGCGGCACGGCGCTCGGGGACCGGGATGTGGCGTGCATGAGCGGGCGGGCCGCGTCGAGGGCGATGCCCGCGTCGCCGAAGGAGACCGCCGCACTGATCCGGTGCAGGGTGACGTTCGTCGGGCTGAAGTTGGCCCAGGCGTCCGGGCGGTCGAGGGCGACGTACCGGGCCACCTCCTCTGCTTCGGCGAGGAACTCCCCGGTGGCGGCACGGTCGTCCACACGGCTCGCGGCCGTGGCTCCGCGCAGCAGGAGCAGCCCCAGGACGGCGAGGTGGTGCGGAGAGCGACGGTCGTACGAGCCGGTGAGCTGGGAAGCGGTGTGCCGGATCAGCGTGACGGCTTGTCCGGGGTGCTTCTCTCGGACGAGGACGTGCGCGTGGAGCCGGACGCTGGCGGCGAGAACGAGGGGGTCGCCGAAGCGTTCGGCCTCCGCCATGCCGCGGCCGACGGCCAGCCAGGCCGTTCCGGCGTCACCCTGCTTGAGGAAGAGGCTGGCCGAGGTCTGGTAGGCCGTGGCGAGGAAGCGGGACACCTCCTCGGGCCGCGACGAGCTGCCGAGAGCATGGCGCAGATCCGTGATCAGGCCGGGAAGCGTACGCTCCAGCTCCGCGTAGTCGCACGTGGTCAGGAGCCTGCGGATGGCGGTGGCACGTAGACGGAGCCGGTCCGTGGAGGCCGGCTCCGCCGCCGGCGCTGCGAGCACGCCGGGCAGGAGGGCCTGGACCAGCGCCGGGTGCGCGGCGGGCACGGGGGCGGCCAGTGCGGTGACGCCGGCGGCGAGGAAGGTACGGCGGCGCATGTCGTCTGTCTCCGGATCGGGGGGCTCTGCTTCCGGCCCGGCGTCAGCGAGCCCGAGCTGGACCGGCGGGATCCGCAGTACCCGGGCGACGTCGCGGAGGACCCGGATGTCGTCGGTTCCGCGGCCGCCCTCCAGGCGGCTGATCTTCGACTGGTGGTAACCCAGTTCGGCGGCCACGTCCGCTTGTGAGCGGCTCTGTAAGACCCTTGCCCGGCGGATCAGTGCACCGATGCGGTGCGCCTCGCCCTGTGTGTCGGCCATCTGCGCCACGGCCCCTTCTGCCGAGACCGATCCTGCCTGCTCAACCAAGCCTATCGGTAGGGAAATTGCCCGCCATGCAGAACCTGCATGGACGATGCACGCCCTGCCCACGGCGTCGCGGGCAGCGCCCCTGAACCGCTTGCGTGGTGGAACCGCACCCCTCCAGGAGGCCCCCATGGAAGTGCACGAGGTCACCCTGCCGGTGACGGGTACACCCGAAGGCGCCGCCCGCGCCCGACGCACGGTGATGGACCAGGTCAGTGGCTGGCGCCGAGGCGCGGTCACCGGCGAACTGCACGGAGCGGAGACCGTGGCGGGCGAGCTCCTGGCCAACGCCGTCCGGCACGGAGGCGCTGGATACGCATCCATCACTGCTCGCCTATGGGGTGACCGGCTGCGTTTCGAGGTCCGCGACCAGAGTGCGGCCGTCCCCCGGAAGCTCGCCGGCCACCCGGACGCCGAGCACGGGCGAGGTCTGTTGATCGTTGCTGCTCTCGCCGACGAGCACGGCGTCGAACAAGACGGCTCGGGCAAGTCCTGCTGGGCCGAGTTCGACCTCGCCGCCCGCCCCACAACCTCCGTCTTCCCCCAACCTCTCGACCGAAGGAGTTGATCGTGGCACTCACCCGAGCTTCGGCCTCGAACGCCGAAGTGATCGCCGTACGCCCCGGCAGTCCACTCGCCGGCTCCGTCACCGTCGACGGCTCCAAGAACGCCGCCCTTCCCATGCTGGCGACCGCGGCAGCCGTACGTCGGAACGTCCAGCTGGAGAACGTTCCGGCCAGCGCCGACGTCCAGGCGATGGTTGCCCTCCTCCAGGGGACCGGCTGGCACGTGGCCCGAGCGGTCGGACGGCCTGACACCCTGCTGGTCATGGCGCCCGAACACGCGCCCGCCGTTCTCGACCTGACCCGCGCCTCGGCCATTCGGGCCTCGTACTACCTGGTGCCCGCCCTCCTCGCGTTACGGGGCACTGCCCGGCTGCCGTGGCCCGGCGGCTGCCGGATCGGTCAGCGCGGGATGGAGCTGCACTTCAAGGTGTACGAGGCCTTCGGCGACCACGTCACCATCCAGGACGCCGGGTACTCCGTCGAGGCCAGCGGCCAGGGCAGCGGCGGCACGGTCTCACACGCGCTGCCCTTCCGGTCGCGCGGCGCGACGATCGCCGCAGCGCTGCGGGCGGTCGTCGCCGACCAGGCGTTGCGCCTGGGGCGCCCGAACCTCTCGCCGGAAGTCCTGACCGTGCTCGATGCACTCCGCTCGGCGGGTTGGCAGGCCAAGGTGAGCGACCGGCTCCTCGCCCTCGATCCGGCACCCACGCTCGCCGACGAGATTCCGACCTGGCGCGTGCCGGGCGACAAGGTCGAGGCGGGAACCCTCGCCTGTGCCGTCGCCGCCACCGGCGGCAAAGCACGGATCGAAGGCATCCACGGCCGGGACCTCGTGCCGTTCCAGGCGGCGCTCCAGCGGCTGGGCATCCCCACATCGGTGCGGGGCGAGGCGCTCCTCGTCGACGGCAGCAACGCCGGCCCGACGGGCCGGCCGCTGCGGGCCATCGCCACCCTCTCTCCTGGGGGCCTGGACGCGGACTTCGAGCCGCCGCTGATGGCCCTGGCCCTTGGCCGACCCGGAACCCATCTGTTCGCCGACTCGATCAACCCCGGCCGTCACGGCAACCTGCTGCCACAGCTGGCGAGGCTCGGGGCCGACATCGAGGAGATCTCGCCCACCGAGTGCCGCCTGACCGGTCCGCAGCGCCTCACCGGAGCCGGTGTCGAAGCCACGGACATCCGCACCGGCTCCGCCCTCATGGTGGCCGCCCTGACCGCCTGCGGAATCACCACCCTCGGCGGAGTCTCACAGCTGCGCCGCGGCCACGCCGACCTGCCCGGCAAGCTGCTCCAGCTCGGCGCCGACATCTGCGAGGTCGCCCCGTGACCGCGGGCCGTTCGGTTCGGCAGATCCTCGCCACCACGGACGTCCACTCCGCCCTCGGCGCCGGCGCCTCCTTCCTCGGCCACCTCCACGAGGCACGGTCTGACAGCCTGCTGGTGGACTGCGGCGACTTCTTCGAGGGCACCGGCTACTACCGGCTCGGCCAGGGAGCACTGGAGCGAGATGTCCTGCTCGGCCTGTACGACGTCATCGCCCCCGGAAACCACGGTTGGACGCACAACTTCGAACCCGCGCTGCACCAGCGGACTGTCTGCGCGAACGCAGTCGACGACTCGACCGGCAACTCGCTCTTCCGGCGGCTGCACGTCGTGGAGATCGGAGGCTGGCGTACGGCCGTCACCGGGGTGATCGGGCTCCAGGCGTTCGGTTCGATCCCCGCCAGCCAACGGCCGGGGCAACGGGCCGTCGAGCCTGTGAAGGCCCTGCGCGAGCTGATGCTGGCGCACTACCACGAGGTCGACTCCTGGGTGCTCCTCAGCCACTCCGGCTTCGAGGAGGACCTCGGGCTCGCCGAAGCCTGCCCCTTCCTGGACGTGATCTTCGCGGGCCACTGCCACAGCGATCACACGGGCCCCGCACGCATCGGCAGCACCCTCGTCCTGAAGGGCCGCGAGCTCAGCGTCGGCTACGCCGTCGCCACGTACACGCCCGACCGCTGGGCTGGCCGGACCGCCCTCTTCTCCGATACCGCGGACACCACCCCGTCCGTCCTGCCGCCCGAGCTGGCCTCCGTACGGGACCAGATCGCGGCGTTCGACGCACAGCTGGCCGAGCCGTTGGGCCGGATCGCGGAACCGTACCGGAACGGACAGCTCGATCGCCGGGCCCTGGTCCAAGACCTGGCCGACCGGCTCCGGAGCGGCCTGGGCAGGGACGCCGTCGTCCTGAACGAGACCGCCCTCCGCACCACGGTCCTGGGCGAAGTCCTGACCACCGGCGATCTGCTGACCGTCGAGCCGTTCGCGAACTCCTTGGTCGAGGCCCGCATCACACCGGCCCACCGCCACGACACCGAAGCCCTCCTCGCCCACCTCGCCGAGAGGGTCGGGCCACTCGTCACTTCTCCCGACCCGCTTCCGGCCGGGCTGACGAGCGTGCTGACCACTGACTACCTGGCCGACAGCTGCCTGGGCGGCCTGCCTCGTCCCGCCGGCCTGAGCCTGGGCTCGGCGATCCGGAGCACCCTGACGAACGGAGACGACCAGTGATCCTGACCGGTCCGGAGATCATCTCCGCCTCGCGCGACGGGCGGCTGCGCATCGCCCCCTTCTCCTCCTCCCAGGTCAACCCGAACAGCTACAACGTCCGCCTCGGGCCCACCCTGCTGACCTACACGGACGACGTCCTCGACTCCCACCGCCCCAACCCCACCCACCGCGTCCAGGTCGGCGAGGACGGCCACACCCTGCAGCCGGGCGAGCTGTACCTCGGACACACCATGGAGGAAGTGGGCTCGGACCGCTTCGTCCCGCTGCTCTTCGGCCGCTCCTCCGTCGGCCGGCTCGGACTCTTCGTCGAGATCACCGCGCCCATCGGCGACATCGGCTTCCACGGTCAGTGGACCCTGATGCTCACCCCGACCCGCCCCGTCCGCGTCTACGCCGGGATGAAGATTGGGCAGATCATGTTCTTCGTCTCCGAGGGCGCCATCGACCTGTACTCCGGCAAGTACCAGGCGTCCGCCGGGCCGCAGCCCTCCGCCTACTGGCGCGACCTCGACCCCTCGGCGGTGACGTCGTGATCCTGACCGGACCGGCCATCGCTGCCGCCCGCAACGCGGGCCACATCACCATCGACCCGTACGATCCCGACCGCCTCTCCCCCAACGCCTACGACTGGCGCCTCGGCAGCACCCTCCGCGTCTGCCAGGGCGACCTGGACGCCGCCGCCCCCACCGCCTTCCGCGAACTCACCCTCCCCGACGACGGCTACGTCCTCGAACCCGGCCACCTCTACCTCGGCCACACCCTGGAGCGGACCGGATCCGAGACCTACGCCCAACTGCTCAACGGCGACCGGACCACCGGCTGCCTCGGCATCTGGGTCCACGTCTCCGCGCCCCTCGGCCACCAGGGCCACGCCATCCGCTGGACCCTGGAGATCAGGGCGACCCTCCCCGTGCGCGTCCGGCCCGGCATGACGTTCGGCAAGCTCGTCTTCCTCCGAACCCACGGCACGCTGGCCAGCTACCAGGAGCACGGCCTCAAGTACCGCACAAGCGAAGGCATCGAAACCTCCCGCCTCTACGAGGAGAACCCTGGAGGACGCCGGTGAACCGCCTCGTCGCCACCGCGCTCGACCTGCCCTACCCCAGCCCCGGCGGGAGCGTCGAGCTCTTCCTCGACCTCTACACCGGCGCGCGGCCCGCCGTCCCCGCCCGCGCCTTCATGCTCGCCCCCGACGGCCCCCGCCCCCAGACGCCCGCCGGCCTCGACCTCCTCCACGCCAACGGGAAGTGCATCGGCGGCGACCGCTTCAACCGGTACGTCACCGACCTCCGCCACGCCCTCACAGCCGCCGTCGACCCGCGGCAGATCAGCGTGCTGCACCTCCACCACCTGGCCTTCGGCGCCACCCCGGCCCTCCTGCGCGCCTTCCCCCGCCACCCCCGCATCGCGTTCGTCCACGGCACCGACCTCCTCTACGCCGAGAACCACAGCACCCAGCTCCGCGTCCTGCGCGAAGCAGCGAACGCGGCCGACGCGATCGTCGTCCCCACCCACGCGATGACCGACCGCCTGCTCAAGCTCGCCCCCAAGACCGACAGGCGCAGGATCGAGAAGATCCCTTGGGGCGTCCCCGACCAGCTCCTGACCGCTCCCCCGCCCCGACCCGCACGACGCCGCACCAGCCACCTGCGCGTCCTCTTCGCAGGCCGCGTGAGCTCAGAGAAGGGCCTCGAACCCCTCCTCCAAGCCGTCGCGGCCACGCCCTCCATCGAGCTGAGCGTCGCCGCGCCCCGGTCCCAGTTCCAGGATCTCGTACCGGTCATCCGCCAGCA
Source organism: Streptomyces sp. NPDC047971 (assembly GCF_040653355.1). NCBI lineage: Bacteria > Bacillati > Actinomycetota > Actinomycetes > Kitasatosporales > Streptomycetaceae > Streptomyces > Streptomyces sp. NPDC047971. Next base: position 185,645 of record NZ_JBEZNW010000008.1, read on the forward strand.
CGGCGTCCACGTCCGCTACCTCGGCTGGTTCCGCCGACAGCAGCTGTGGAAGGTCTTCGCCGACCACGACGTCCTGGCCGTGCCCTCCACCACCCTGGAGGCCATGGGCCTCGTCGCCCTCGAAGCCCAGGCCTGCGGCCTCCCCGTCCTCTACCAACCCGTCCCCGGCCTCACCGAGGCCCTCGCCGGCACCGGCATGGCCACAGACTTCACCACCCCCGCCACCGCGGCCCACGACCTCAACCGCCTCCGCACCACACCGGGCCTGCTCGAATTGCTCCGTGCGGCCGGCCGCACCAACGCCGCCCGCTTCCCCCTCAGCGCCACCGCCTCGGCCATCACCGAACTCGGCCGACGGCTCACCTGACACCACCCGTGGCGCAGTCGAGCCGACCCCGGACACGTCACTAGGCTGGCCGGCGGACCACCCGCGGCCGTACGACGATCGGGAGACCATGACCACGCCCTCCACCGCCCGTATCGAAGACCTCCTCCAGACCGGCGTGCGCGAGGAGGTCTACCCCGGCGCGGTGTGGGCGGTCGGGGACGCCGACGGCATCCGCGCGAGCGGATCCGTCGGCCTCCTCGACCCCGACCGGCCCGACGAGCCCATGCGGCTGGACACCGTCTTCGACGTGGCCAGCCTCACCAAGATCCTCGCCGTCTGGTCGACGATCGGCACGCTCGTCGAAGAGGGCAAACTCGACCTCCACGCCCCTCTGGGCACCTTCTGGGACGAGGTCTTCGGCCACCCCCTGGCCCGGGCCACGGCCCACCACCTCCTGACCCACACCGCAGGCCTGCCCCTGCGCGCCAACCTGAAGAACCTGTACGGCACCGACCCCCAGGACATCCGCGACGGCGTCCTCCACGAAGCCCTCCACCGCCCACCGGGCGAGGCCGTCGAGTACACCGACCGGGCCGCCCTGATCCTCGGCTACGTCGCCGAACACCTCTCGGGCCAGCCCCTGGACCAGCTAGCCATCGACCGCGTCTGGCACCCCCTGGGAATGACGCGCACCCACTTCGGCCCCCTCCCCACCACCGAAACGACCTGCTGCGCCCCCACCGAGTACGACGACACCACCGGCACCCACCTCAAGGGCACCGCCCACGACTTCTCCGCCCGCCTCCTCGGCGGCGCCTGCGGCATCGCCGGCACCTTCTCCGTCCTCGACGACCTCGCCCTCTTCCTCCGCCACATGCTCGCCCCCACCCGGGCCGCGTTCGGCCCGACCTGGGTCAAGGCCTCCCTCCACCTCCAGACCGGTGCCCTCACCCCCGCCCGTGGGCTCTTCTGGCACCCCGCCCCCGGCACCGACCCCGCCGCGGACGTCTGGGTCCACTACGGCTTCACCGGCACGGGCATGTGGATCAGCCCGGCCCAAGACCGGTGGGCCGTCCTCCTCACGAACAAACTCCGCTTCAACCGCGATCGGGAGCCCTTGACGGAAATCCGCAACGCTTTCCGTCTCGGCGCATTCACGGTGGTTGTTCCGAGGCTCTAGGCCTGACGGCAACCCCGTCCACGCGGAGGCTTTGATCGGCTTGGCGAAGGACCTCTCTTCGGCCGTGTCCGAGACTGCCTATCAGATAGTCCGGGCACAAGGCCCGCACGCTCCAAGCGTCTTACCTGTAGAGCCATTGGAACGCGAACTGCCACGAGCCCGCTGCCGTATCCCACCGGCGCTCTCGTCCTGGGTGACCGACGCGGCAGTCAGCCATCGGGGAGACGGCGGCTCGGAGGCCACCCGGAAGTCCTGCTACGGCACCAGGTGGCCGATCACTACCAGCGTGACGTCCCCACTGCTCGTACAGGAGCCTACGCAGGCGTCAACTCACTGAGGGCCCCTTGTAGGGCTTCGCTCTTGAGAGGGGTCGCCGCAGCCAGTTTCCGCAGATCCTCGCCAGTCAAATACCGGTAGCTCTGCGGTGGATGGAACGAGCCGGAGGCCCTGAGAGCCGCCAGAGGAACCGGCTCCTCGAAGGCGACCGGCTCCTCCAAGGAGAGGCCGCTGGCCCGGGTCGCGCCGCTCATGTAGTCGTCGTACTCCCGACGGCTGATGCCAGTGCTCGTGCGACTGGCGGTCCACACCTCACGAGGGCTGGCCACCTGCACCGAGGCGATCCTCGCCATGCCGACGATGGCCATCGTCGGCGCGGTCGCGTAGAGGAGTACGGGCGTCCCAGGAGGAGCGGCGACGCGTTGGCGGCGTACCTCCACCGTCTTGGTGCCGGCCAGGATCGCCGTCGCGAACCTCGGGTGGACGGACAACAGCATCGCGCGCTCCGGATCGCTCACGTCTTTCGGTGCCCCTCTTCGTACACGGCCTGGAACAGCGCGTTGTCGATCTTCGACAGCGACATCAGCGACAACCGTAGCCCCAGCCCGTTCGCCAGCGCGGTCAATCGCGAATGCGTCACCTGTACGGGAAACAGCTCCGTGTCCGAGAACCTCAGCGCCATGACCCGGCCCGTAGCATCGGCTGCCGCACGCACTTCGGCACGACCATATACGCCCAGGTGTTCGAATCGCGAGAAGAGGGCGTCAGGGTCGCCGATGACCACCTCGTCGAGGCGCGAGCAGCCGATCACCATCTTGCCCTGCTGCCCTGCGGACCCCTCACTGACGTACCAAAGGATCCGAGCGGGGACGCTCTCGCCCCGATGGCCGGCCGACCGGTAGTACACGTGCTCGCGACTGATTCCGAGTACGTCGTCGCGCGGTACGAGCATTGCCGGAACGTCGAAGAGCTCCGTGGACCAGCGCGGCTTGACGGGTGCGATGAAGGTCGGCAGGGCAGAATCGACCAGCTTCGCCGGCCACCACACCCTCTCGGCGATGCTCGCGATCTCCGCTGGCGCACGGGCGTCCAGGACCGGCGTCACAGCGCCGGTCCGCCCCGCGATCTGCCCGGCGGCCCCGGAGACCACCTCCGTCGGCCCGCACACGTCTACCAGGAGCGCGGTGAAGCCCTTCTCGTCCTCGACGAAGCCGTCGGGGCCTGCTGCGACCACAGCCGCCCTTGAGGGGCCGGGGTCGATGATGCGCACGGCCTGGGCGCCCCGGTCCCGCCCGAGCCTCTTCAGCATGAAGAGCAACTGGCGGGCCAGCGTCTCTTCCAGAGCGTGCGATGCGGTCCTCAGGAGAGGAACGTTCAGCGTGCGACCGTCCAGCGCCCAGGCGTACAGCGCGACAGGGCGCCCATCGCCGTCCCGGATGAGTTCCCTGCGCCACAAGACACCATCACGGGCAAGGCTGGTCAGACGCTCCGACAAGCCGACTCCACCGTCACCACCGGCCTCGTCGAAGAAGGCGACGAGCCCCTCTTCACTTCCGGGCTCGACCTCGGCGGCGGAGAAGGCCGTTCCCATGAGATCGGCAGGGCGATACATCTGGGCTTGGCGGAGTTCGTCCACATGGAGCGTCACGGCCTCGGGAGAGACCACCCTGACGCGCGCCACCTCCCAGGCGATGTCTGCCAGCGCCGCCAGGTCGGAATCACGGGTCACCAGTACCTGCAGGCCAGCACAAGACGTCTCGGCCACGTAGCGCAGCCGCGCACGCAGGCCGACATCGATCACAACGCCGGGCATCTCCTTGCCCACCGCTGCGGTCAACTCCTGCTGGCGGCTGACCACCGCGGCGGTGTCGGGCGCCAGGGAGCGGAGCCTGGACAGGCCTGCACGTTGGTGGTTCCGCTCCTCCCGGTCCTCCACCGCTTGAACGTGCAGGAGGAGCTGCGGCGTATAGGCGAGCTCGACCAGGTCTGCGAGCCACCCGGCCTCAAGGGCCCTCGCTTCCTCGACCGCACTCTCGGCACCCGTGCCGTGAAGCCCGGAGAAGACCGTGTGGTCGACCGTCACGACCAGCAGGGCGTCGCTCTGCGCTCCCGTGAACAGGTCGTCGTGACCGTGGTCGAGCCACCAGGTGTCGAGGGTCTCCTTGTCACTACCCCGCCCGAGGCCCTCGCCCTTCGGCACGAAGCCCAGGCCGCTCCAGGTGGCGCTGAGCCCGTAGTCACGGCGGCACCTGGCCCTGATCCCGAGCCTGTGACTTTGACTGCGCCGCAGTTCTGCGATCAGGAGCCTCGCGACCCCCTTGCCCCGGTGCTCCTCCGCCACGCACAGGTGCACGAGGCGAACGTGCTGGCTACGCTTGGGCAGTCCGCAGAGCGCGTATCCAACCAGCTCACCGTGGTCCAACGCAACGAGCAAGCCACCGTCGTCGGCGTACTTCCGGTACGCGGGTGGCGTGAGCAGACCGAGCCGCTTCGTGTAGCGGTTGCCCAGGGCGATGGCCGCACCGAGCATCTCCAACTGTTCTCCGGTCACCGGCAGCACTTCGATCACCGTGTTCCCCCTCCGCTTCCGTGAGGATCGGGTCGATCACTCCCAGCGCATGGTGTCGAACCATGGGTGAGCGGGCCACCGTTTGACCAAATTCAGCCGTGTTGGCTCGAATTGGCACTCCACGGCAGCGGTGCGGCGGCTGCCACCCCAAGCAGACACGGGAGCGCGACCCTGCGGGGTTACCGAATGAACGCTGAGCAGTTGTCCGGAGGTGGAAACAAAAGGCAGTCGTAGTGGCGTGCCAGCGCCGCGGGACGCCAACGTCCGGAGGGTGATGACCGCGCAACGCAACCGGGACACTGCGCCGGAGCTGGCGCTGCGCCGCGCCCTTCACGCGTTGGGCTTCCGTTACCGCGTGGACCTGCCGATCCCAGGAATGCCGCGCCGGCGCGCTGACGTCACCTTCACACGCTGGCGGACGGCGGTGTTCGTCCAAGGCTGCTTCTGGCACGCCTGCCCGACACATCAGCACGCTCCGAAGCACAACTCCGCGTGGTGGCGCAGGAAGTTCGACACCAACGTTCGCCGGGACGAGGAGACCGACGCGCACCTCGCGCTCCTGGGCTGGCTGCCACTCCGCGTCTGGGAGCACGAAAGCGTGGACGGTGCTGTTCGGCGCGTGACGGCGGCCCTCGCCACCCGGGGCCATCCCCTCGCCCTGCGGCTGGACGCCCGGGACGTCGACACGTGACTCCAGGCCGGAACAGCACCCCCACGGTCGGCGGCGTTACCCCGGTCAGGACGGCGGAACTCCCACTGAGGCGCTCGGCTCGTCTGCCGCTGGCGGGTGCGCGTACCTGCCCTCATTGAACGGGGTGAACCAAGCACCGAACGGCATGGGCGCCACCCCCAGGGTGGAGCCGACCCCGCTCTCATCGATGCCGTCCATCGAATCGCCGTACAGCCACTCGAGGCCCACCGGGGCCAGTAGGCTCTCTCTGTCCTACCAGCGGTGTCTGCCGGGCTGGGATGCAACTGGTGACATAGGACTCGGGCAAGACTCGGGCTCCCGCCACGATGCACAGGACGACAGGCGATCCAGGAGCGGAAGTTGACACGGGTGGGTATCGAAGAGGTCGACGAGGCGGACGAGGCGGTGCCAACCGTCGGCCAACTAGTCACGGTACGTAATCGAAACTGGGTAGCCACTGCCGTGGAGCGCTCCTCGATCACGGTCGAGGAGCCGGGCAGTCCACTGTTTGCCGAGGCGCAGCACCTGGTCTCCCTCGTTTCGGTGGACGGTGACTCCGGTGACGAAGAGTTGCGCGTCCTGTGGGAGCTGGAGCCTGGTGCTACCGCCCGTGAGCAACACGCCTTGCCGTCCCCGGTGAGCGGGTTCGATGACCCGGCGAAGTTGGATGCCTTCCTTGACGCTGTGCGCTGGGGCTCGGTGGCAACGGCGGACAAGACGTTGCTGCAGGCGCCGTTCCGCTCCGGTGTGAAGCCGGAGGACTACCAGCTCGACCCTGTGGTGCGGGCGCTGCAGATGCCGCGTACGAACCTGCTGATCGCGGATGATGTTGGTCTCGGTAAGACCATCGAGGCGGGTCTGGTGATGCAGGAGCTGATGCTGCGGCACCGGGCGCGGACGATGCTGATCGTGTGCCCGGCTTCGCTCACTCTGCAGTGGCGCGATGAGATGCGCGACAAGTTCGGGCTGGGCTTCAAGATCGTGGATGCGGAGCTCCTGAAGGAGCTCCGCAGGTCTCGCGGACTGTACGCGAATCCGTGGACGCACTACCCGCGATTGATCGTCTCGATCGACTGGCTCAAGCGGGAGCGGCCCATGGCGCTGCTGCGCTCGATCCTGCCGCCGGCGCCCCAGTATCCGCGTGCCTTCGACCTCCTCGTCGTCGATGAGGTGCACACGTGCGCGCCTTCGGGGTCCGGGAAGTACGCGGTCGACTCACAGCGCACCGACGCGATCAAGACTTTGGCCCCGCACAGCGAGCACCGGCTGTTCCTGTCGGCGACGCCGCACAACGGCTACTTGGAATCGTTCACCGCCCTGTTGGCGCTGTTGGACGGCCACCGCTTCGCCCGCACCCTGGAGCCATCGGAAGAGGCCAAGGCGCAGGTGATGGTGCGGCGGCTGAAGCGGGATCTACCGCCGAACTGGGACGGTAGCCCGCGCTTTCCGGAGCGTGACCTCGACCATCCCCTTGAAGTCGTCTACGATGCCGCGACCCGCGACGCCTACGCAAAACTGGACTTGTACGCGCAGTCCCGCCGCGAGACGATCTCCGGACAGCCGACCTTGCAGGGCACTGCGCCAAGTCGGGCTGCGGACTTCGTCGTCACGCTGCTCAAACGCCGCTTCCTGTCCAGCCCGAAGGCCTTTGCCAATACGGTGGACACCCATCTGAAGACGATGCTCGCCCGGGGGAGTCGCAACGAAGCCGAGCGGGAGTACGACCGCGGCGCGTATACGGTGGCGGAGAAGGTCCTCGCAAAGATGATCGGGCAGCTGGACGAGTCGGCTGAGGACGATGCCGCCTTCGCGGAGACAGCCCAGGAAGCCCTTGCCACAGTTCGTCGGTTCGCCCCGCCGCTTACCCCGGCCGAACAGAAGCTGCTGGAGGATCTGCGCGACTGGGGGGACCGCAACTCGGAGAAGTCCGACGGCAAGTTCACCGCCTTCCTCGGCTGGCTGCGCGCCATCGTGCAGCGAAACGGAACCGATGGGATGAGCGGCAGCTGGGACGGCGATCGGGTCATCGTGTTCACCGAATACCGCGATACCCAGCGCTGGCTGCACGAACGACTCATCAGCGCCGGTGTGCCGAACGAGGCGATCGCCCAGCTCTACGGCGGCCAGGACCGCGATGAACGCGAGCGCGTCAAGAACGTCTTCCAGGACGACCCCGACGTCGACCCGGTGCGGATCCTGCTCGCCACCGACTCCGCGAGCGAGGGCATCAACCTGCAGAACCACTGCCACCGGGTCCTGCACTGGGAAATCCCGTGGAACCCCAACCGCCTGGAGCAGCGCAACGGCCGAGTGGACCGGCACGGACAGACCGCGGCGAAGGTCGAGATCGTCCATTTCGTGCCTCAGGGCTGGGACCGGCAGCGCGAAGACGACACCGGATTCACCGAGGGCACCTTGGAGGACGCGATGGCGTTCCTCGGCGTCGCGGTCCGCAAGGTCGAGCAGATCCGCACCGACCTCGGTAGTGCCGGAGAAGTGATCGCCAGCCAGGTCGAGCAGAAGATGCTCGGCAAGCGCTCCAGCTGGCAGACCACCGACAGGGAGATCCAGCGTCTGGCCGGCAAGGCCGTACTGAAGATCGAACGGAATCTGGCGCACGACCTCCAGCAGGCCCAGGAGCAGCTCACCCGGACCCGCACCGAGCTGAATCTGAACCCGGAGACGATCGAGCGGGTAGTGCGGACCGCACTCCGTCTGGCCCACAAGAAGGATCTGATCGAGACTCCGTCGCCCAAGGGAGTCAAGGCACGATGCTTCAAGCTCCCGGAACTGAAGGAAGGCTGGGCACAGGCACGCAACGACGGCTTGCGGCACCCGGTCAGTGGCAAGGAACGCCCCGTCACCTTCGACCAGGACTACGCTGGGCGTACTGACGTCGTGCTGCTTCACTTGAACCACCGCCTGGTCGATCTGTGTCTGCGTCTGCTGCGCGCTGAACTGTGGTCCGAGGACGAGCACGGCGCGCATCTGACCCGTGTCACCGCCCGGATCGTCCCTGGCGACCTGTTGCGCAACCCTGCAGTGATCGCACACGGCCGCGTCGTGCTCACTGGGAACCGTGGAGTGCGTCTGCATGAGCAGATCGCCCTGGCCGGTGGATCCATCGAACACGGCAAGCTGGTGGTGGAGAAGAACCCGGAAGCCCTGGAACACTGGCTCGCTGTCGCGTCGCAGGACGCGCCGCCGCCCGAGTTCCTCGACCGGCTCACCGCGCTGTGGGGTGTACTGGAGCCCCCTCTCGGCAAGGCACTGCAGACCGAGTCCAACAAGATCGCGCGCAAACAGCGCAAGGTCCTGGACAAGCGCTGCGAGGAAGACGTCAAAGCAATGCAGTCGGTACTGACCGAGTTGGAGCGCAACATCCGGGACTCCCTGAACTCCAACCCGCTCTGGCGCCAGGACTCGCTGCTGGCCCCCGACCCGGAACGCGACCAGCTCAAGAAGGACCGCACGGAACTGGAGGCACGCCTCGCCGCCGTCCCTGAACAGCTCGTGTTCGAGGCCGCAGCCCTGCGCCACCGGTACGCAGACCCAGTCGCCCGCCGATTCCCCGTGGCGGTCACCTTCCTCGTCCCCGCCTCCCTGACCGTAGCCGCTCCTTCCCACCAGGCAGGCCACTGATGCCAGCGCGCACCCGTTCCCCGAAAGCCGAGCAGCAGACCCCGATCGAGCAGCACGCCGAGTGGCTCAACCTGCTGCGCCCGGACGGACCGTTCCTCACCGCGAAGATCCTCGCCGACGCATTCCCGCAGGGCCTTGACGTTGTTGACACTCCACTGCGCGGCCGCCTCCGGCAGGCATGGGCCGAACTGCAGGCCGAACCGGCGACGCTGTGCAGCGCCTGGCAGCACCTGGTCCTGGAAGAACTGCTCGGCTACCAGGGCCAGGCACTGCGCCAAGGCTCGATGCTGCCCCGAGAACTGACCGACCTCCCCTGCACAGCCCCCGATGCACTGCTCATGGGCCCTCCTGACCCGACCAGCGGCCTGCCCGGCGCCGCCGAACGCGCACTCATCTACCGACGCCCCTGGGGCGAACCCCTCACCCGCGCCATGAAGGGCTTGCCGTCGGCGGCCGAGCAGGCCGCCGAGCTGTGCCGACGCCGTGCCGTCCCACTCGCACTGCTCACCAACGGCACCCTGTGGGTCCTCGTCCACGCCCGGCCCCAAGCACCGGCCTCGGTGGCTGTCTTCGATGCCGACGCCTGGTTCGAGGAACCGCTGCTACTGCGCGCCTTCACCTCCCTGCTCGGTGTCCGCTGCGCCGCGATCGCGCCCAAGGACAGCGAGGGCAAGGACACCAACTCCCTCGCCGCTCTTTTCACCCGCACGGCCGACGACACGACCGCCGTCACCAAGACCCTCGGCAGGCAGGTCCGCGCGGCCGTCGAACTCCTCGTCGCGGAGCTCTCCCGCCTCGACCGTGAGGCCGACGGCGTCGTGCTGAAAGGCGTCGCGCCGCGGACCGTCTACCGCGCTGCGCTGACAGTCATGATGCGGATCGTGTTCCTCCTCTACGCGGAGGAACAGGGCCTGCTGCCGGCCGACGACGAGCTGTACGCAGACTCGTACTCGGTCACGAAGCTCTACGACCGCCTCGATCAGGACGACGCCGACATCGCCGACCGCTGGAAGGCCGCCTGGCCCACGCTGCTCGCCACCTTCCGAGCCATCCACGGCGGGGCCCGGCACCCGGACATGTGGATCCCCGCATACGGCGGGTCCCTGTTCGACCCGAAGCGGTTCGCCTGGCTAGAACGCCTGAAGGTCACCGACCGTGTCGTCTTCGCCATGCTCGACGCACTGGTCAAACTCAAGCGCACCACGCCGGCAGGCAAGGTCACTTCGACGGAACGCCTGTCCTACAAGGGCCTCGACGTCGAGCAGATCGGCCATGTCTACGAGGGTCTGCTCGAACACTCCGCCATTCGGCTCGACGAGCCACGCCTCGGGCTCAAGGGCAAGTCTGGTGCCGACGTCAAACTGGCTGACCTCGAAGAGTGGAGCGCGGCAGGTCACCTCCAAGCCAAGACCGTCAAGCTCGCCGGCCTGACGGCGAAGCAGTTCACCGCCGCAATCGCAACCGAGCCGACCGGCTCACAGATCGGTACCCTCGACGCAGCCTGCGACAACGATCCCGAGCTCGCCGACCGAGTGCGGCCGTTCTACGGCCTGCTGCGCTCCGACCTGCGCAACGAGCCGGTTGTCCACCCTGCCGGGACGGTCATCGTCACCCAGGTCGGCGACCGGCGCGACTCCGGCACGCACTACACACCGCGAGCGCTCGCCGAAGAGATCGTCCTGCACACCCTTGACCCACTGTGCTTCTCACCCGGCTCCTCGGACGGTGTTCCGCGACCCGCCGATGGGAGCCAGCCGCTCGAATGGCAGGTGCGTCCGGCATCGGACCTCCTGGCGCTCAAGGTCCTCGACCCCGCGATGGGCTCCGGGGCGTTCCTGGTCTCCGCGTGCCGATACCTGTCGGAGCGGGTCGTGGAGGCGTGGGACCGCGATGGGTTGCCGGACACGGTCGCTGCCCGTCTCGGCGAGCATCGCGAAGACCGAGATGCGCAGCTCCTCGAAGCACGTCGCATGGTCGCCGACCGTTGCCTCTATGGCGTCGATATCGACGAGATGGCGGTGGAGCTCGCCAAGCTCTCGCTGTGGTTGGTCACCCTGGCGAAGGGCCGTCCGTTCAACTTCGTCGATCACGCCCTGCGCTGCGGCGACTCTCTCATCGGCTGCTTGACGGCGGACCAGATCGAAGCCTTCCACCTCACCCCGAGTAAGGGTCATCGCCTCAACGCCCGTCTCAGCGGCGAAATTGACAAGATCACTGGCCCGCTGCTGACCCAAGCCGCGGAGTTGCGTCGTGACATCGAGCAACACGAGGTCACGGACATACGAGACGCTCGGGCAAAGGCCGCGAAGCTGGTCGAGGCCGAAGCGCTGACCGAACAGCTCCGCCTCGCTGCGGACGCCGTGGTCGCGGCGAAACTATCCACCGCGACAACCAAGTCCGACGACGCCTACGACAACCGTCTCGCTTCCATCGCCGACCTCATCGAAAAGGCGTTGCTGGGGGACAAGGCCGCGGCGGCGGAGGCCCGCGCCATCATCGATGGCTGGCTCCTCGGCCCCAGTGGTGGGCTACGTGCCGTCCCGCTGCGTCCACTGCACTGGCCACTTGAATTTCCCGAGATCATGGCCGATCCCGTTCGGGGCGAGCACCGCTTCGACGCCGTGGTGGGGAACCCCCCGTTCTCGGGCGGGGTGCAGACCAGCGCACGAATCGGCAAGGACAGTCTGAGTTACATCGGCCAAGTTATCGCTGGCGGCCATACAGCAGGCGGGCGCGCCGACCTGTGCACCTATTTCCTGTTGCGGAATCTCCATCTCGCAGCGGCTCGACGCACCGGAATCATCGCGACCAATACCATCGCTCAGACCGATTCACGGGAAGTCGGCCTGGACCGGATTGTGGCGCAAGGCTGGCAGATCGGCCGCGCAGTAAAATCGCAACCTTGGCCCGGTGAGGCTGGCGTATACGTCTCGCTGGTGTGGATCGGGCCCGATAACACAGTCGAGCAACCCGTGCTTGAAGGACGGGCCGTGCACAAGATCTCGCCGGGTCTCACATTGCCTTCCCGTGTAGCTGGGAGGCCAGAAAAGCTTTCCGCTTCGACTGGGCAAGTTTCAGTAGGATGCCAAGTTACCGGATCGGGCTTTCTACTTGAACCGGCCGAGGCGCAGGCGCTGATCGCAAAGGATGAAAGGAACGAACAGGTCATTCTCCCCTATCTCATCAACGATGAGGTCAACGGTCGACCTGACTCCTCAGCAAGAAGATGGGCAATCGACTTCAAGGAGATGTCCGAGGAAGAGGCACGCCTGTACCCAGATGCCTTCGCGATCGTCGACGAAAGAGTGCGTCCCGAGCGTCAGCGTAAGACAGCGGACGGCAGCTTCAAGTTGCGTAACCCGCTGCCGCAAAGGTGGTGGCAATACGCGGAGAAGCGCTCTGCCATGCGCAAGGCGATCGCTGAATATGATCGCGTTCTCGTGATCGGACGACACAGCAAGTACGGATTGCCGAGCATCGTTGCGACTGGCCAGGTCTACTCCGACTCGCTGGCCGTCTTCTACACACCTGACCACGCAGCCATGCTTGCGCTTCTGACGAGCGCCTGGCACTTCAACTGGTGGACCGTCAAGGGTGAGTCGACGATGAAATCAGACCCTCGTTACACTCCGTCCGACGGCTTCGACACGTTTCCGCAGCCAGATCTCACCCCGCGCATCCGCGCCGCCGGCGAGGAGCTGAATACCTACCGTCGCCATGTCCAACTATCACGGGCCCCGCAGCTCGGCATGACCGACCTCTACAACGAGGTCCACAACCCGGCGAACCTCGACGCCGATATCCAGCGCCTGCGCGAGATCCATGCCGAGATCGACGAAGCCGTCGCCGAGTCCTACCTCGCCCACCCCCTCTCGGCGCAATTCGGCTGGACGCCGCTCGTGCTGAACCACGGCTTCCACGAGACAGTCCATGGCCTGCGCTGGACTGTCGACCCGGATGTCCAGATCGAGATGAACGACCGTCTCCTCGAACTCAACCACGCCCTGTACGAAGACGAGGTCCAGCGTGGCCTCCACAGCAAGAAGGGCCCCGCCAAGCCCAGGAAGACCGTTGCCCCCGCAGCGACCCCAGATCCCGGCGATGGGCTCTGGTAGGGGGCCTTCTAGCGCCGGAGCCCACGTGCGGCACAAACGTTGGCTGCGTTGCGCCCATGCTGTCAGTGGCTCGCCCTATCGTTGTGACCCATGAGCGATAAGTTGCCGCCCGCCGCATCGAACAGCCCGGTGCTGGCTGTTCCGTCCCCAGGTTCAATACGTGACGAGCTGGCCCAGCTCGTGGTGCTGGACCTGCTCGGACCGGTGGGCGGCGACCAGGAGGAGGTCGCTGACTCCCCGACCGACTGGTACGTGCTCGGGCGGCTCGCGCCGAACGGCACGACGATCGTGCCGGAGGAGATGGACGCCTCGCTCGGCGACAGCGAGCTGCCGGGCGCGGATGAAGGGGCGCCGGACGCGGACGCGCCGAACGTGCCGAGTCTGGCCCCGTCGTCGGTCGGGTTCACCGCACGGGTGCGCGGTGATGCCGACCGGCTGGAGGTGACCGGGCGGTGGGCGCGTTACGTCCGCTCGCACTCGACGGATCCGAGCATCGAGAAGCTGATCTGGCGGCGCACGCCCCACACCGGCTGCGTTCCGGTCAAGCTGGTCGAGGGCCAGGTCGAGGCTCTGGTGCTCGACTCCGAGGACGAGAAGGTGGTGCTGCGCGGCCGCGTGCGACGCTTCCACGACGACTGGCTGGTCACCCTCTTCCTGGTCAACACCACCGAGACCGACTCCAACTCCGCGCTGCACTGGGTTTTCCAGGCCGAGCTGTCGGCGGACGGCGCGGACGGCGCGGCGGTGTTCCTGCCCCGGCACGAGCCCGGATCCGGTGGCGATGCCGTCGACCAGGGCGAGCAGCGACGGTTGGCGATGGCGTACCGGTTCAGCCCTGAGTTCGCGGTGGGGCACGCGACCGGGGTGAGCGCGACGGCCAGTGACGCCGACCCGATGAGAGCGGTCTCGGTATGTACGAAGGCGGCGCCGGAGTACGACATCGCGCAGACCGACGCGCCGTCGTTCGACAGCGATCCGGACCTCCCGGAGCTGGTGGACCTGTTGGTCGACATGAAGGAACTCGGCGCGTGCGAGCCGCAACGACTGCGGGCGGGGCTGATTCCGCTTGTGGCCGGTTACCGGGCGTGGATCGAGCGGGCCGAGGTGCGGATCGGGCAGGACGGTCAGTATCTCGACGAGTACGCAGACCAGGCCGAGGAGGCACTGAACGAAGCCAAGCGGGCGGCCGACCGGATCGAAGCGGGCATCGAGCTGGTGCTTGGTGACCCGGACGCCCTGGCCGCCTTCCGCTTCGCGAACAGCGCGATGCACCTACAGCGTGTCCACACACGGGTCGCCGCCGCCCGACGCCGCGACGGATCCCGTGACCTCGACGCGGTGTTCCGCGACGAGGACAAACCGGCCAACCGCTCCTGGCGCCCCTTCCAGCTCGCGTTCCTGCTGCTGAACCTTCCCGCACTGACCGATCCCGCGCATCCGGAGCGTGCCACGGGAGCCGATGCGGTGGCGGACCTGCTCTGGTTCCCCACCGGTGGCGGCAAGACCGAGGCGTACCTCGGCCTGACCGCCTACACCCTCGCCATCCGCCGGCTGCGACCGGACCTCGGCGGCCTCGACGCAGGCCATGGGGTCGCCGTACTGATGCGCTACACCCTGAGGCTGCTGACGATCCAACAGTTCCAACGTGCCACCGCACTGATCTGCGCGTGCGAGGTCCTGCGCCGTGCCGACGAGGCGCGGTGGGGTGCAGAACCGTTCCGGATCGGCCTGTGGGTTGGGGGGAAGGTGTCCCCGAACACGACCGACAAGGCCGTCGACTGGGTCAAGGACGTCCGCCGGGCGAGCGGGAAGCCCCATCAGAACTCCGGCACCCCCTACCAGCTCACCAGTTGCCCATGGTGTGGAACGAAGATCGAGAAGGGCCGGGACATCGAGGTCGACAAGACTCTTCGCCGGACCTTCCTGCGCTGTCCCGAGCTGTTCGGCTGCCCCTTCGGCGGCGGCGACCCGAACCGTGAGGGCCTGCCGGTGGTCGTCGTCGACGAGGAGATCTACCGTCTGCTGCCGAGCCTGGTGATCGCGACCGTCGACAAGTTCGCACAGCTCACCTGGAACGGGCGCACCCAGGCCCTGTTCGGGCGCGCCTCCCGGCACTGCTCCCGACACGGCTACGTCACCGCCCAGATCGCCGAGGAGGACTGGGAAGCCAGCAGCCACCTCGCGGAAGGACGCCATCCTGCTGCGACGCTCACCGCGGCCAAGTCGGTGCGTCCCCCGGACCTGATCGTGCAGGACGAACTCCACCTGATCTCCGGTCCACTCGGCTCGCTGACCGGCTTGTACGAGGCTGCAGTGGACCGCCTTGCCACCTGGGAATACGCGCCGGGCAGGACGGCGCGGCCGAAGGTGATCGCCTCGACGGCCACCGTGCGGCGCGCCGAGCGGCAGATTCATGCCCTCTTCGACCGGCGCACCGAGGTCTTCCCGCCACAGGGACTGGAAATCGGGGACAGCTTTTTCGCCAGACAGCGGCCCACGGACTCACATCCCGGTCGCCGCTACATCGGGATCTGCGCGCAGGGCGTGCGCACGAAGTCCACGATGATCCGGGTGTACGTCGCGGTGCTCGCCGCCGCGCAGACCGTGCACAAGAAGTACGGGCACAATCCGGTGACGGATCCCTACATGACACTCGTCGGCTACTTCAACAGCCTGCGCGATCTAGGCGGCATGCGTCTGTCGGTCGAGGACGATGTCTCCACCCGACTGGAGCGGATCAACGAGCGCGGCCTGTCGAGGCGCTACGACCTGCGGCTGGAGGAGCTCACCTCGCGCCTGACCTCGGAGAAGATCCCCGACATCCTCCAGCAGCTGGAGTACACCTTCCCCCGGGCGAACAAGCTGACACCGATCGACGTGCTCCTGGCCACCAACATGATCGCCGTCGGAGTCGACGTCTCCCGGCTCGGCGTCATGGTCGTCGCCAACCAGCCCAAATCCACCGCCGAGTACATCCAGGCGACCAGCCGCGTCGGCCGCGCCGCACCCGGCCTCGTCTTCACCGTGTTCAACTGGGCCCGCCCACGCGACCTGTCCCACTACGAGACCTTCGAGTACTTCCACGCCACCGTGTACCGGCACGTCGAAGCGCTCTCAGTCACCCCGTTCGCGGAACGCGCGATAGACCGGGGCCTGACCGGGGTGCTCGTGGCGCTGGCCCGCAACCTGGAGGCCGGCGACAACGGCAACCTCGGCGCGCAGACCTTCGATACGCACAGCAGCAAGGCCGACCACATCGTCCGGTACCTGGAACGCCGCGCCGGCGAAGTCGCCACGGATCGGGCCGTCGCGACCCGGGTACGCGAGGAGCTGGACAGCATTCTGGACCTGTGGGCGCGCGAACAGCGCCGCCCCGCTGCCCGACTCGCCTTCGACGCCAAGGGCAAGGCCGACGACATCGTCGGCCTGCTCCACAGTCCGGATTCCGGCCCGTGGAAGCGCACGACCTGTCCGACCTCCCTGCGCGAAGTCGAGCCGGGTATCCGACTGGTGCTGCGGACCGCTCCGGGTAACGCCGATGACCACGAGCAGCACCCGTTCCTCCCGCGCCCGAACCCGGACGCCGACGGCGCCGGAAACGAAGGGGACCACTCATGACCATCACTGCAGACGGTGCACGCTCGGCGAGCAACCTGCGGGTCGGAGAGCTGAGGCCCAGCCAGCTTCTGCACACCTACGGTGTTGGCGCGGTCGCGGACCTCCCGAACCTCTCGGTGATGATCCTCGGACTCGATGAGTGGGAGCTGGAGAAGGCCGCGATCGTGCCGGAGGAGCGGCTCCTTGCGGCGGTGCGCAGCAAGCTCGGCGCCCAGGTGCAGCATCTGCGGATGCCGCCGTACACGCCGGAGGACCCGAACGACTTCACCGGCGCCTGGTCCCGGATCGGTGTGCCGGTCGCGGTGTTCCCCGGCTGGCTGCGCTGCACCGACACCCGGTGCAACCGGCTCGCCCCGGCCGATTCCGGGCTCTTCCACCTGCTGCCCAACAGCGTGGCACCCGACCAGACCCGCTTCGTCCACTCCTGCCGCGAGACCGGCCGCAAACGGCCGACCGCGGTGCCGGCCAGGTTCGTCTCTGCCTGCCCAGCCGGACACGTGGACGACTTCCCGTGGATGTACTTCGTCCACCGTGGCGCACCGTACGGGACGGATCACACACTGAAGCTCGTCGAGCGCGGTACCACCGGCGAGGCGGCGAACATCTTCGTCGAATGCTCCTGCGAGGTGAACGCCCGGTCCATGGCCGAGGCGATCGGCACGCGCAGTGAGCAGGTGCTCCCGGCCTGTCGGGGCCGGCACCCGCACCTGGGAACCTTCGAACCCTGCACCGAACAGACCCGGACCATGGCACTGGGTGCGACGAACGGCTGGTTCGCCATGCAGCTGCGGGTCTTCTCCATCCCGCACGCCGACAATCCGGTGGACAGCGCCGTGGCCGAACACTGGGCCGGGCTCCGGGTGGTGGCACAGCTGCCCCGCGAGACCGCGCGCCTGGTCCTGCCCACCCAGGTGATGTGGCCACAGCTCGAACGCTTCGGCCCGGACGAGGTGTTGGACGCGATCTCGCGACACCGGGGAGAGAACCAAGCCGGCGCCGCCGAAGACACCGACGCACTGGACATCGCCGGACCGGAGTGGCTTGCCTTCATCGGCAGCCCGCAGAACCACCCTGACTTCAGCGTCAGCAACGAGCCCGTCCCAGCCGCACACCGTGACTGGCTCGGCCAGGTGCGTCTGGTCAAGCGCTTGCGCGAAGTATCCGCGCTATACGGATTCAGTCGGATCGATGCGCCGGAATGGGGCTCCGCGACCAGCGGAGGCGAGGCCCTGGAGGAGAACCGTGCGCCCCTCTCCAGCTCGGCGCCGATTTGGCTTCCCTGCGCGGAAACCCGCGGCGAGGGGATCTTCCTCCGCTTCGACGAGAAGCGGATCAGCGCCTGGGAACAAGACCCGAACGTCATCCGCCGGACCAGAACGCTGATGAAGGCACACGAGAAGTGGTGCACCCAGCGCCGCACCGCCGCGGAGTGGCCAGGCATCCGCTATGTGCTGCTGCACACCTTCTCCCACGTCCTGATCCGAGAGTTCGCCCTTGAGTGCGGGTACGGCGCCTCCGGAATCGGCGAGCGGATCTACGCGCGCTCAGGTGCCGATGCAATGGCCGGGATCTTGCTGTACACCGCAGCCCCCGACAGCGAGGGCACCCTCGGCGGGCTGGTCAACCTCGGCGGACAGCACAGACTTGGTGCGTTGATCGACCAAGCGCTCGAGGCTGCACGGCTGTGCGGCTCGGATCCACTCTGCGCCGACCATGACCCGGTCGCCCACGGTCGCCTGCACGGTGCTGCCTGTCACGCCTGCCTGTTCGCGGCGGAAACGTCCTGCGAACGGGGCAACCACTTCCTCGATCGCGAACTGCTCGTAGAAACGTTCAGCGGCCGTCCGGGCGGGTTCTTCACAACATGAACGGCAAGAGCGCCTCCGAAGCTGCGCCCAGCCTGCCCGAAGTGCTCTCCGACCTCGTCGCCACTCTCCCTTCAACGCATCTCGCTGCCTGGATCAACGTCCTGAGGACGGTGCACGCCCCTGACGGACGCACGGAATCCCGCCTCGTCGCCGCACACCCGGGCGTAGGTCTCGGACCGCGCGCCGGCCTGCTGCTGTCCGCGTGGCGGTCCACCGATCCACAACTGGCGGGATGTGCCCTGGCCCTGGCCCTCGAAGCCGCCGGCAGACGATACGAGCAGGACCTCGCCACCCATCACGTCGAGATCGCCGTCTCAGGACCAGTGAGCGAGGCGGTGTCGGTCAGGCTCACCGCGTCCGTCGCAATCGGGGTGATCCGGGCCGCCAACGCCACGCTCCTGGTCACCAGCTACGCCGCGTTCGGCATCCAGGAGATCGTCAGCGAGATCAGAGCAGCCGCAGACCGCGGCGTAAGGGTGGATCTGGTCCTGGAGACCGCCCGCGCTTCCGGCGGCCGACTGCACGGAGACTGCGACGGGCGCACCGCGTTCTACGAACTGCGCTTCCACCCAGACGTACGCCTTTGGCAGTGGGCGAACGACGAGCGGCACGGGCCTGGCGGCCGATACGGCAGCATGCACGCCAAGGTCATCGCCGCCGACCGGAGCATCGCCCTACTCGGCAGCGCCAACCTCACTGACAACGCATATAGCGACAACTTGGAGGTAGGTGCTGTCATCCGCGACCTCCGCGCCGTCGCCAATCTCGTCGATCACTTCACCAACCTGATGCATTCAACCGACGGCCCCTTGACCCGACTGCCCTGGCAACCAGTCTCATAGCCCTAGGAACGCATCGACCGCTGCCACACCCTGTGGGTAGCTCGTCTGGTCGGATGAACAACCCACCAGCACCTTCCCGGTTCAGCTCCTACGAGAGGCCTCTCCGCAGACGCGGTAGTCGGCCTCGAGGGCCTTCTGCGGCCCTGAGTTCGGCGTATCACCTGGCGGGCAGGCGGAGGCCTCGGCGGTGATGGTGGGCGTGGCATGCGGAGGTGTGATGCCCCGTCGTGCTCGGTGCTCACGCGGCAGATCGACTCGGCACGCCGTACTCGGCCCGTGTTCCATGTCCCTGCGGAGACAGAAGTGGCCCTCACAGAGCAGACCTGGACCATTCACGGCATCGCGCAGGATGCTGCCATGACACCCGGATCACGTTGCCAGCCAGCGACGATCCTTCCTCGTCAAACCCTCCGCTGGGGAGAATCTGGGGAGAACGCAGACCCGTTGGGGAGCGGACGGGGAGGATCGGCCGCATCAACGGGCAGTATCGCGAAAGGGCCGGAAAGACGGATCGCCGCAGGTCCGCACACCTCTCTAGTCGATTTCTGCAGGTCATTGGCCTGAGGGTGAGGACTTCAAGAAGATCTCCTCGTGGGCCGCCATTCTGTTCGCACCGACGCTGGTGGGAACGATCTACGGCATGAACTTCGACACCATGCCGGAGCTGCACTGGGCGGGCGGGTATCCGTTCGCGGTGGTGCTGATGGCGGTGGTGTGCACGAGTCTGTACGTGGTGTTCAAGAAGAAGGACTGGCTGTAGCGGAGCCCCGGTACCGCCTGACCGATTGCGCGAGCGCGAACGTCCTGCGGTGAGAGGCCGAAGACCTCGCCCTGACGCTGATCACGGCGGGCCACTGCAGTCAGGGGGCACGGAATCGCCGAACGGCAGGCGCGTATCCTGGGGCAGGCGATGCAGGCACCGACGATGCGTCGTAGCCGCCCGTCGCAGCCGGGCGTCGCCCACTCCGGGTACCAGGTACTCAGCAACGATCGGGAGTTGACCGGTGATCAGTCTGGCCGCAGCGGGCGGAGTGGCCTTGGTCGAACTCGGCATGGCCCTGACTCCGGGACCGAACATGATCCACCTGGCCTCCCGCGCGATCACCCAGGGCCGCAGGGCGGGCCTGGTCAGCCTGAGTGGGACCGCCGTGGGATTCCTGTGCTACCTACTGGCTGCAGCCGCCGGCCTGTCCGCGTTGTTCGCCGCCGTGCCGCTGGCGTTCACGGTGGTCAAGATCGCCGGGGCCGTCTATCTGGCCTACCTGGCCTGGGACATGCTCAAGCCCGGTGGCCGCTCGCCCTTCGCTCCGGCTCAGGACCTGCCGCCTGTCTCCGACGTCCGCCTGTTCTCGATGGGGCTCCTGACCAACCTGCTCAACCCCAAGATCGCTCTCATGTACGCCGCTCTCCTGCCTCAGTTCATGGACCCCCAGGCGGGCCCGGCCTGGGCGCAACTGCTCCAGCTCGGTGGTGTGCAGATCATCGTGGGGATCTCCGTGAACGCTGTGATCATGCTGGGCGCAGCTCGGGTGTCGGGGTTTCTCGCCGCCCGGCCCCGCGTGATGACCGCTCAGCGGTTCGCGGCAGGCGGCTTGCTCGGTGTCTTCGCGCTGCGCACCGCCCTGTCCCGTACGCCTGTCTCGGCCTGACGCACAGGCTGCGATCGGCCCGGGCTGGGCCGAGGGCGCCCCAGCGCCACTCCTGCTCCCGGGCGGCTGAGAGCGGCCACCCGGACCTCAGTGCTGGTCGCCGCCCCGACCGAACTACACCTCGTGGACCGCGAGAGGGGCTTCGGCGGCTTCTACGAACGGCTGCTCGACCTCGCGTGATGTCGCGCGCCCTCGGCCTCGTCCTGTGCGGTGAGCGCGACCGCGTGGGCCCGGGTGCCCCCGTCCGCGGTCGGCCCGACCGATCGGAGGAATCACCAGGTCACCGCCCGTGGAGCGGCCCCGTAACTGGTGGGGCATCCACTGAACTTCCCCGCCGCGGCGGTATTGACTGGATCTGACTCTCCATCACACCGCCGCAGGTCGACGCCTCCTGTCGGCGTGCCGCGACATCCTCAAGGGGCGGGTACGTTGAAGACTTCCACACCACGCGGAGCCGGGCTCGTGCTCGGCTCGGCAGCCGCGCTCGTCGCCGGGCTGTGTCTGGCGCCGGCCGCCCAGGCGGCGCCGGATCCCCGCGTCTCCTTCGGCGGGGCGACCGCCGTCCCGCTGCCCGCGGGTTCCGGGAGGGGCACCGCCCCGGCGCTGGGCGACCTGAACGGCGACGGCAAGGCCGACCTCGTCACCGCGGTCAAGGGATCGAACACCCTGGTGGCCGCCCTCGGCGACGGCAAGGGCGGCTTCGGCCCCGGCGTCTCCTTCGGGCTCGACAGCGGCGTCTTCCCGACGGCGGTCGCCCTCGCGGACCTCAACGGTGACGGCCGGCTGGACGCGGTCGTCGCCGCGGCCCTGACCAAGCGGCCCACGCAGCACGGCACGGAAAGCATGGGAAGCGTCGTCGAACTGCTCGGTGACGGCAAGGGCGGTTTCGCCCCGGCGACCTCCTCCTTCGCGCCGACGCTGGTCAACCCGTCGACGGACGCCCTGTTCCCCGCGGACATCACGGTCGCCGACATGAACGGCGACGCCAAGCCCGATGTGCTGACGTCCAACACCAACGGCGACAACGTCTCGGTGTGGACCAACGACGGCACGGGCGCGCTGGGCACCGCGAGCAACCACTACGTCGGCGGCGGCCGGCCGAGCAGCCACTCCGCCCGGCAGCTGCGCCCCTCCGGCCTGAAGGCCGGGGATGTGAACGGCGACGGCAGGCTCGACGTGGTCACCGTGAACGCGGGCACCTCCGACATCTCCGTCCTCCTCGGTGACGGCAAGGGCGGTCTCGGCCCGGCCACCCGCTTCGCCGACGCCGCCCTCCTCGGCCGGGCCATCGCGCTCGGCGACGTGAGCGGCGACGGCAAGCCGGACGTGGTCGTCGCGCACACCGACCGGACGATCACCGTCTTCCTCGGCGACGGTGCCGGAGCCTTCGGTGCCCCGGTCACCCACCCCGTCGGCGGCAGCGCTCTCGAGGGCGTGGCCATCGCCGACGTCGACACGGACGGCAAGCCGGACCTGGTCACCGACAACGGCCCCGACAACCAGCCCACCGTCCTCCTCGGCGACGGCACGGGCGCCTTCCGCAACGCCGGCCGGCCGTACGACACGCAGGCCGGCGCGAACGGCTCGTACGCCGTCGGCGACCTGAACGCCGACGGCCGGCCCGACCTGGCGGCCTCCTCCACCGCCGCGGGCGTCGCGGCGCAGGTGCTGCTGAACACCTCGAAGTCGAAGGGCACGGCCCAGTCGATGTCGGTACAGGTCGCCAAGGCGCCCGGTGTCCTGTCGATGGAGGTGAACCTGCCGGCCGTCGACTTCGGCACCCTGGAACCCGGCACCGTCAGCGCACCGGCCGGACTCGGCAGGTTCACGTACACCGACACCCTCTCCACCACCGCCCCCTGGTCGGTGACCGTCGCCACCACCGACCTGGTCAGCGGCACGGACACCATCGGGTGGAAGAACCTGACGGTCACGGCCGGCGGGCACCTCGACGGGACCGGCGGCCGGTGGACGGGCATCGCCGAGCCGGGCCCGGGCGGCCGGTTCCCGGAGGGCGCCGACGCGCAGCCGGGCACCAGCCTCTCCCCGGCCCTGACGATGGCGACCGGCGACGGCTCCACCCGCGGTGTCTTCACCCACGACGGGTCGACGGCGCAGTGGAACATCCCCGCGGAGACGCTCCCCGGCTCCTACAGCGGCACCCTCCAGTACACGATCACCGGCTGATCCCATGAACAGCTGTCTGCGCGCCCGGGGCGGCGCCTCCGCCACCCACCGGGCACGGATCCGTGCCCGGTGGAGCCTCCTCCTCACGGCCCTCGTGCTCGCTCTGGCGCCGGGCGCGCAGGCAGCACCCGCCCCCGCACCCTCGCCCACGCCACCGGAATCCGCCGCGGGCGCGCCGTTCGGCGTACGGGCCGGGCTCTACGGACTGACGACGCTGACCGGCGGGCACTTCGGTTACGCGCTGAGGGCCGGCGCCCGGATCGAGGACTCCGCGGTCATCTACAACCAGAGCAACGAGGCCCGGACCTTCCACGTCTACGGCGCCGACGTCACCCACGCGGCCGGCGGCGGTCTGGCCCCCGCGCAGGAAGGGCAGAGGATGCGCGCGGTCGGGGCCTGGCTGAAGCTGGGCTCCGAGGCCACCGTCACCGTGCGGCCGAAGAGCAGCGCCACGGTCCGCTTCTCCCTCGCGGTCCCCGACGGCACGCCGCCCGGCAGCTACCTCGGCAGCCTGGTCACCGCGCTGCGCACCCCCGCGGTCAGCGGCGGGGTGAACACCGAGACCCGTATCGCCCGGCTCGTCGAACTCACCGTCCCCGGCACCGCCGACCTCCAGGTCTCCCTCACGGAGCTGGAACACCGGCCCGCGGGCGGCGGCGAGGAGTTCACCGTGACCGTCCGCAACACGGGGAACGTCCTCTACACCTTCACCGGACAGCTGAAGGTCACCGGCGGCGGTTCCACCCGTACCGTCCCGCTCAGCCCGGCGGGGATCTACGTGATCCCCGGCGGCAGCGCCATCGTCACCGGCCGCCTCACCGACCTCCCCGTCCTCGGCCGCCGCGCGGTCACCGCCTCGGTGACCGCCACGGTGCCCGGCGGCGCGACGAAGACCGTGGACAGCAACACGGTCCGGCTGTCCTCCTTCCCCTGGCTCATCGCCGCCCTCGCCGTCGGCGGCCTCCTCGCCCTGGGCCTTCTCCTCGTGGTCACGCGCGAGCGACGGCGCGCCTGGCTGCGGCGTCGCGCGGAGGAACGGACCGCGCTGCGCGCACTGCGGCGGCACCTGCGGGCGGGGAACCCGCCTGCCGACGACCCGCGTGGAGCGCGGGGCGCCGAACACCCGTGACCCGGGGCAGCGGGCCGTGGCGGCGGATCCGTGGCATGAGGATCGACCGACCGCCCCGGCACCGCGCCGGCGAGACACCCCGAGAGGCCGGGGCGAAAGGTGTTCCGCCCCGCTCACGCGGGTGCGAGGCGGTAGTCGCCGGGATCGGCGGCGCCGCCCCTGTCAGTCCGGAACGACCGGATCGAGTTCGCGTCGAAGGGCGGACAGCGCGAACGCGTGCGCGGAGGCGTGCTGCCACCGGGACCGGCCGAACATCACGTCCTCGGAGAGTCCGCTCAGCATGGCCACGGCCCGGATGGTGAACTCGGGCAGGTCCACGTCGGCGAAGTGACCCAGGCCCCGGCCCTCTCGAACGATGGTTTCCAGGCGCTCGTCCCAGCCGTCCAGCAGTTCGGTGAGGATGTGCCGGCCCGCTTCGTCGTGGCGCTGGGCCAGTACCTGCGTCCACAGCGCGTAGCGCTCGTCGCCCTGGTGGCGGGGCAGGTAGAAGCGGACGAACAGGTCCAGCTTCTCGGCGGGTGACGCGGCCTGGTCGGCGGCCTGCTGGAACCGGGCCCAGAGGTCCGCCTGGCTCCATGCGAGGACCTCGAGCAGGAGCCGGTCCTTCTTGCCGAAGTGGTAGAGGATGTGGCCGGTGCTCATGCCGGCCCGCTCGGCGATGTCCGACATCCGCAGGGCCGCTGTGCCCTTGTCGGCGATGACGCTGATGGCGGCCCGCATGGCTCGCTCCCGCGCCTCGTCCCCGCTGGGCTGGCGCTTCCTGTCGATGGGGACCCGGGCCGCGGGCCGCGAGCTCGCGCCCGTCCCGGCGCCCGCCGCCCCGTTCGGCGGGGGACGGCGGTCGGGCCGCGCGGGCCCGGTCTCTGACGTCGGCATGGGCTCACTCTCGGTTCCGGAAATCCAGGACCCGATTCTAGGTTCCGATCATCTAGATTCCTAGTCTAGACTGAAAATCTAGTCAGAGCGATGGGGAGTGTGACGGCCGCCCGCGGGCGGCCGCCCCGAGGCCAGCGCGCCTGCCCTACTCACCACCAGGAGGCACCCGCATGACGCGCGGATTCGATGTCGTGGAGACCTGTATCGCCGACCTGCGCGCGGCGCTGGAGAAGGGCGAGGCGACCGCGGTCGACCTGCTCGACGCCTATCTCGCGCGGATCGACGCCTACGACCGGCCCGGCACGGCCACCGCTCTGAACGCGATGGTGGTCATGAACCCGCGTGCCCGGGCGGAAGCGGAGGCATCCGATGCCCGTCGCAGCCGCGGCGAGACGCTGGGCCCGCTGGACGGGATCCCCTACACCGCCAAGGACAGCTACCTGGCCGAGGGGCTCACGGCGGCGTCCGGCTCCCCGGCGTTCGAGCACCTCGTCGCCCAGCGCGACGCCTTCGCCATCGAGCGGCTGCGTGCGGGCGGCGCGGTCCTCATCGGCCTGACCAACATGCCGCCCATGGCGAACGGCGGCATGCAGCGCGGCGTGTACGGCCGCGCGGAGAGCCCGTACAGCGCCGACTGGCTCACCAGCGCCTACGGCTCCGGCTCCTCCAACGGCTCCGGCACGGCGACGGCCGCGTCCTTCGGCGCGTTCGGACTCGGCGAGGAGACCTGGTCCTCGGGCCGCGCCCCCGCCTCCAACAACGCGCTGTGCGCCTACACCCCCAGCCGCGGCGTGATCTCGGTCCGCGGCAACTGGCCGCTCGTACCGACCATGGACGTCGTCGTCCCGCACACCCGCACCATGGCCGACCTGCTCGAACTGCTCGACGTGATCGTCGCCGACGACCCGCACACGCGCGGGGACCTGTGGCGCGCGCAGCCGTGGGTGTCGCTGCCGTCGCCCTCGCAGGTACGCCCCGCCTCCTACCCGGCCCTCGCGCCCTCCGACACCGAGGCCGCGTCCGCCACGCTCGCCGGCAAGCGCGTCGGCGTGCCCCGGATGTACATCAACGCCGACCCCGCCGCCGGAACGAACCCCGAGGGAGGCATCGGCGGCCAGACCGGGCAGCGCGTCGACACGCGCCCCTCGGTGATCACCCTGTGGGAGGCCGCCCGCCGCGACCTGGAGGCCGCCGGCGCCGAGGTCGTCGAGGTCGACTTCCCCGTCGTGTCGAACTACGAGTCCGACCGCCCCGGAGCGCCCTCGCTGTTCACCCGCGGCCTGGTCGGCCGCGCGTACCTCACCTTCGAGATCGAGGACCTGTCCGCCTGGGCCTGGGACGACTTCCTGCGCGCCAACGGCGACCCGGAGCTCTCCACCCTGGCCGATGTCGACGGCGACCGCATCTGGCCCAAGCAGGAGGGCGAACTGCCCGACCGGTACGACGGCTTCGACGACACGATCGGCGACTACCCCCGCTTCGTGCGCGAGCGCCCGTACGCGTCCCTCGCCGACATGCCGCTCCTGGAGGAGGGGCTGCGAGGGCTGGAGGAGACGCGCCGCGTCGACCTGGAGCTGTGGATGGACGGGCTGGGCCTGGACGCGGTGGTCTTCCCGGCGGTGGCCGACGTGGGCCCCGCGGACATGGACGTCGACGCGGCCTCCGCCGACCTCGGCTGGCGCAACGGCGTCTGGGTCGCCAACGGCAACCTGGTCCCCCGCCACCTCGGCATCCCGACCGTGACGGTGCCCATGGGCACCATGACGGACACCGCCATGCCCGTCGGGCTGACCTTCGCGGGCCGCGCCTACGACGACAACGCCCTGCTGGCCCTCGCGGCGGCCTTCGAGAAGACGGGCAGCCGGCGCACGCCGCCGCCGCGCACGCCGCGCCTGTCGGCGCGATGAGCTGACCGGAGCCGCCGGCGGATCACGGCGGGATGCGGGCAGCCGACCGATCGTGGGGAGGACGCGGCTTCGGCCGTGTCCTCCCCACGCCCCGATCGGCGGCCGTCGATCGGGGCGGTTCGGTGCGAACGGTCGGCGGTACGCCAGGTCTCACTGCCCCGGCGAAGTGGTCAGAGTGGGCGAGGGGCGGCTGCTCGGGCCGGATGCCGCGGGCCGAGGAAGGCCGCGAGGCCGGCTCCCCCGGGTGCGGGGTGGGTGGCCTGGGTCCAGCCCTCCCGCTCGTAGAAGGCGACGGCGGCACGGGCCGCGACCGAGGTCAACAGCCAGCAGCGCCCGTCGGCCCGGTCGGCGGTGACCGCGTCCAGGAGCCGGGCACCGAGCCCGGCGCCTCTGGCGTGGGTGGCGACGGCGAGTTCGTCGACCTCGCGCGCACCGCAGAGCCAGTCGGTCGCGCGGCGCCTGCCGAGCGCGGCCGAGATCGGCGGGTGGCAACGGCCGGTGGGGAACGGCGACGGGGTGGTCCAGGCGGTCGCCCAGCCGACGACCGTGTCCCCGTCGAGCGCGAGGGCGGCGGTGAATCCGGGCCGGTCCACGTCGCCGTCGAGCCGTCGCCGATAGGCGGCGGCCCGCTCCGGCCCCTCGCCCCAGGGCGGGGAGCCGAACGCGTCCGCGTACACGGCACGGACACCGTCCGCGTACGCGAGCAGACCGTTCCCGTGGACCTGCCGGACGAGGGCGGTCATCAGACGGCGCTCGCCGAAGGGGCGGGCAGCGGGGTCAGGGAGGCGTACTCCAGCGGAGCCGACGGGTCGATCGACACGTCGAGCGGGGCGGGTTCGGCTCCGGCCCGTACGAGGAGGTCGCCGACGGCGGCGATCATGGCGCCGTTGTCGGTGCACAAGGTCATCGGCGGCACCCGTAGCTCGACACCGGTGGCGGCGCACCGCTGCTCGGCCAGAGCGCGGACCCGGGAGTTCGCCGCGACACCGCCGACCACGATCAGCGTCCTCACGTCGTACGCCTCGCAGGCCGCGAGCGCCTTGCGGGTCAACACGTCGGCGACGGCCTCCTGGAGGGCGGCGGCCCCGTCGGCGACAGGCAGCTCGACGCCTTCGGCCCGGTGCTTCTCGACCCAGCGGGCGGCGGCCGTCTTGAGGCCGGAGAAGGAGAAGGCGTACGGGTCGTCGCCGGGCCGCGTGAGGGGCCGGGGGAAGTGCACGGCGCGCGGGTCGCCGTCGCGGGCCGCCCGGTCGACGGCCGGCCCGCCGGGGTAGGACAGGCCCATGATGCGGGCGACCTTGTCGAAGCACTCCCCCGCCGCGTCGTCGAGGGTGTCGCCCAGGTGCAGGATCGGCTCGCGCACCAAGTCCCGGACCAGTAGGAGCGAGGTGTGGCCGCCGGAGACGATCAGGACGACGCACGGGGTGGGCAGCGGCCCGTGCTCCAGGGTGTCGGCGGCGACGTGCCCGGCCAGGTGGTGCACACCGTACAGCGGCACCCCCGCCGCGTACGCGAGGGACTTCGCCCCGGACAGGCCGACCTGGAGCGCGCCCGAGAGGCCGGGGCCGGTGGTGACGGCGACCGCGTCGATCTGCCCCAGCCGCAGCCCCGCCCGATCGAGCGCCTCCCCGACGACGGGGTTGAAGGCCTGGAGGTGCGCCCGGGCCGCGATCTCGGGCACGACCCCGCCGAAGAGCGCGTGCTCGTCCATGCTCGACGCCACGACGTGAGCCAGGAGCTTCCCGTCCCGCACGATGCCGGCCCCGGTCTCGTCGCACGACGACTCGATGCCCAGCACTACTGGTCCAGCCACTGCGTCCACTCCTTTTGCCACCGAGATGCACTTGCAATATATGTGCAACAAGGGTCATGGTGGGGTCGCCCTGGGCGGGGTCGGCCGCCGCACGGCCGCCCCCGCACGGGCCCGTACGTCGCCGAGCGGCGGGACCGGCCGAGGTTCTGCCGCCAGGCGCGAGCGGCGCGGCCGGGAGAGAATCGGATGCGGGACCGGATCGAGCTCGGACCGGCGCGAGGGAGCATCGGTGACACCTACCGCTGACAGCCCCAGAGACTCCCTGGCCGCCCTGGACGGCGTGGCGGCCGCGTTGGTCGACGAGCGGGACAGGGTCACCTGGTGGTCACGGGCGGCGAACGAACTCCTCGGCTGGTCGGCGGACGAGGTCGTCGGCCGGGCCGCCCGCGATCTGCTCGGCCCGCACGCTCCGTCACCGGCCCGTACCGATGCGCCCGACCGACCTCACCTGGGCCGGCTCCGGCACCGCTCGGGCCGGTACGTGGATGTGGAGTTGCGGGTGCTGCACCCCCAGGGGTCCAGCGGCGCGCTGATCCTGGCGGCGCCGCCGGGACCGGCCCGGGGGTGGGGAGACGACTCGGCACTCGCCTCCGCCCTGGTGAAGCAGGACCGCCTGGGAGTGGCGCTGCTCAACCTCGATCTGCGGCTCGTCCGCACCAACCCCGCCTTCCAGCGGCTGAGCCGGCGCGAGGGCGAGAAGTGGCTGCATGCCCTCGTCTGCGACGACGAACTGACCGCGGACGGCGTGCTGGCCGAGGTCGCCCGGTCGGGAACCCCCGTGGTGGCGGTCGAGTGTCACACCGGCAGGGAGGACGACGACCGGCTGCTGTCCCTCACGTGTCTCCGGCTCGGAGATCCGCTGGGCGAACCGGTCGGCGTGGCGGTGGCGGTCGTGGAGATCACCGAGCGGCTGCGCGCGCAGCACCGTCTCGCCGCCGCGTACCGCGGCGCCGTCGGAATCGGCGGCTCCCTGGATGTGGTGAACAGCGCCCAGGACCTCACGGAGGTGCTGGTGCCCGCCCTCGGCGACCTGGCGAGCGTGGATCTGCGGGAGGACGTGCTCGAAGGGCGCGATCCCCCGATGAGCTACGTGGGGCCGACGCAGGAACAACTCAGGCGGGTCGCGGTCAAGTCGGCCGACGGGACCTGGCCCGCGCCACTCGTCCAGGTCGGCGAGCAACTGCCGCGCATCCCCGACCGCCCGGAGTTCCAACGCACCGCCGTGGGGCAGGAATCGATCGCCTCCACACCCGACATGGCCCGCACCTTCCTGGCGCACGACCCGGTGCTCCTCGCGAAGATGATGCCGGAGGGGATGCGCAGTTCCCTCGGCTGCCCGATCTACCACCGGGGGCGCATCCTGGGGTACGTCCTGGTGTGGCGCACCGGCCCGTCGGCGGTGGCCTTCGACGACGGTGACGGCCAGGTGCTCAAGGACCTGTGCGCACGCAGCGCCCTCGCCCTCGACAACGCCCTGCGCTACACCCGCGAGCACCAGACGGCCGTCGTCCTCCAGCACAGTCTCCTGCCCGCGGCCGCGACGGTGAGCACGGCCGCGGAGACCACCGGGACGTATCTGCCGACGGGCGGCAGCGTGAGCGTGGGCGGGGACTGGTTCGACGCGTTCCCGCTGTCGTCGCTGCGCGTGGCGCTCGTGGTCGGCGATGTCATCGGACACGGGCTCCAGGCCACCGCGACCATGGCGCGGCTGCGCACGGCGGTGCAGACACTGGCCGACCTCGACCTTCCCCCGGACGAGCTGCTGTCCCGGCTCGACGACCTGGTCCAGCGCATGGAGGCGGAGGCGGACGTCCCCGACACCGTGGGCGCGTCCTGCCTGTTCGCCGTCTACGATCCGGTCACCCGGGTGTGCCAGATGGCCGGTGCCGGGCATCCCCCGCCGGCGTTCGTCCTGCCGGACGGGGCGGTCGAGGTCCCCGACCTGGTGACGGGGCCGACACTGGGCGTCGGCGACAACCCCTTCGAGGTGTGCAGCGTGACCGTGCCGCCCGGCACCGTGATCGCGCTCTACAGCGACGGCCTGCTGGGCCACGATCTCGAGGCCGGTACGTCGAAGCTCCACGCCGACCTGGCCGAGGCGTGCGCGCCCGGACGCCCGTTGGACGAGATCGCGGCGCAGGTCGTCGGCCGCCATCCCTCCGCCGAGCAGCCGGCGGACGACATCACCCTGCTGCTGGCCCGTACCCGGGCGGTCGCGGTCGAGAACACGGTGGTCTGGGAGTATCCCGCCGACCCCGCGGCGGTCCACGACGCCCGCGCCGACGCGACGGCCCAACTGGAGGCATGGGGCCTGCAGGAGCAGCTCTTCACCACCGAACTCATCGTCAGCGAGCTCGTCACGAACGCCATCCGGTACGCCGGCGGACCGATCGACCTGCGGCTCATCCTCGACCGGGTCCTCGTCTGCGAGGTGTCCGACCCGAGTAACTCCCAGCCCCGGCTGCGCCGTGCGGTCAGCACCGACGAGGGCGGCCGCGGTCTGTTCCTGGTCGCCCAGCTCACCAGTCGCTGGGGCAGCCGCTACGGCCCCCGGGGCAAGACGATCTGGACCGAGCAGGAACTCGCCGGAACGGGGTGACGCGCGCCTCGGCGAGGGCGCCGCGCAGTTCCTCGCGCTGTCGGTTGTGGGGGAACACTCCAAGATCGGCTTCCGATCCTTGTCCCCGGTGGGGCAGGTGCCGGATGTCCGTCCCGGCACAGACTTGCGGGACGTGGCGGCTCGACCCGCTGTCGCGCCCCTCAGCCCGGTCGACCCAAGGACTGCCATCGTGAGCGAGCGCGTTCTCACCCCCCGCAACCGGGGTTTCCTCTTCCTCGACTCCCACCCGGCGGGCTGTGAACGGCTGGTGACCGACATGTGGCGGGCGTGCCCCGACACCGCCGACGGGCCGGAGGGTGCGGGGCCGGTGGCGCTGATCATCGGCTCCTCCTCCGGATACGGTCTGGCGGCCACGGTCGCCGGGCTCAAGCGCGCCGGTATCCGCGGCGTCATGGTGTCCTTCGAGAAGGCCGCCACCGAGCGGCGTACCGCCACGGCCGGCTGGTACCGCACCGCCGCGACCGCCGACCTCGCCCGTGGCGCCGGAAGGGATCTGGTCTTCCTCAACGGCGACGCGTTCTCCGACGGGATGAAGGACGAGGTCGCCGATCTCGTCGAACGGCGCTTCGGCAAGCTGGACCACCTGATCTACTCGGTGGCCGCGCCCCGGCGCACCGACCCGGAGACCGGCGCCACGTACGCCTCGGTCCTCAAGCCGATCGGCCGGGCGAACCGCACCAAGACGCTCGTCTTCGACGGCGAGGGCGTTCCGGAGGTGCGCGAGGTCGAGACCGGGCCGGCCGAGGGCGACGACGTCGAGCAGACCGTGGCCGTGATGGGCGGTGCGGACTGGGAACGCTGGATCGACCGCCTGGACGGACGGGGCCTGCTCGGTGAGGGCTTCACCACCGCCGCGCTGTCGTACATCGGATCGCCGCTGACGGCGGCGATCTACCGGCAGGGCACCATCGGCGCGGCCAAGGCCCATCTGGAGGCGACCGCCCGCGGTCTGAACGAGCGCCTCGACAAGACGGTGGGCGGACGGGCGGTCACCTCCGTCAACGGCGCCGCCGTCACCCAGTCCTCCACCGCCATCCCCGGCATCGCCCTGTACACCGGCCTGCTGCGCGGCGTCCTGGGCGAGGACCTGGTCCCGCCGGTACGTCAGCTCGCCGCCCTGTGGGACCAGCTCACGGGCACCGCCCCCCTCGCCCTCGACGACGAGGGCCGGGTGCGCCTGGACACCTGGGAACTCACCGACGAGGTCCAGGCGGCCGTCGCCGAACGCTGGGCGGCCGCCACGACGGACACCATCGCCGGTCTCGCGGATCTCGACTGGTTCCAGGCCGAAGTCCGGCGCCTGTACGGATTCTCCGTGCCGGGGGTGGACTACAGCGCGGCGGTGACCACCGACGTGCCCTGGCCCGTCTCCTGACGAGGCCCCGGCACGGGGCCCGGGGCCCGGGGCGCGGCCGGGGCGGTCGAGGCGGTCGAGGCGGTCGGGGCGGTCGGGTCGGTCGGGTCGGTCGGGTCGGTCGGGTCGGTCGGGTCGTCAGATGCTGTCCAGCGCGGAGACGAGACTGGCCACCGTGACGGTGTTGAAGACGAACGCGATGGCCGAGTTGGCCGTCACGGTCCGCCGCATCTCCCGGGAGGTCACGTCGACGTCCGTCGTGCCGAAGGTCGTCATGACCGACAACGCGAAATAGACGTAGTCGATCCAGAGCGGACGGCCCTCCCCGGGGAAGTCCAGCGCGGTCTCGTCCTCCACCAGGTTGTCGGCCTGGAAGGCGACCGCGAAGGACACGGCCACGCAGATCCACGCGACGGCGACCAGGGTGAGCGCCACCGCCGCGCGGGCGGCGGGTTCGAACGCGGAGCTGATGTGGCCGGGGCGCCACACCACCGCCACCACGAGCGCGGCGGCCGCGATGAAGACGGAGACGCCCGGTCCGGGCGCCGTCCCGTAGACGTACCGCTGGAGGACCGTGCCTCGCGTCGAGCGGCGGGCCCAGTCGCGCACCCGCTCCGGGGAGGCGGTCGAGAAGGCCACGGCGGTGAGCATGAGATACGGAAAGAGGTAGGCGAGCAGCACCAGCACGCACACGTCCGCGCCCGAGGCCCGCGACCGACCGCCGTCGACACCGAGGACGAGCGCCGCCGTTCCCGCCGCGACGAGCGCGCTCATCGCCGATCGGCGGCGTTCGGAGAGCCACCGGTTCCGTCGGCTTGGAGGGGACGACTGGTTCACGGTGGAGCTCCTCGCGCAATTCGGCCGCCGACCGGGCCGCGGTTCGAAGCTACGGCAACCCGCCCGCGCCCCGGGGAAACGCGTCGGGGTGTCGCCCGTCGCCGCGGGAGTCCCGAGGTGGCACCAGCGGCGGGGCCGGGGCGGACCGGGCCCGCCACGCCCTCGCGGGATCGCTCAGGCCCGGTGGCCCGTCGCGCCCGAAATCGACTGGCGTGACATCCGGGCCCGGCGGATCATGCGAAGGGTCCGGGCTCGTCGCGAGCCCCTTCCCCGTCCGGGAGAGTCGAGATGTCCGCTGCCACGTCCGAGTCGTCGGAGGCCCGGCCCGAGGTCCGTACGGTGGCCGGGGTGGTGCGTGGCAGCCGCGAGGCGGGGGTGTCGGTCTTTCGGGGCATCCCGTTCGCCGAGCCCCCGGTCGGCGCGCTCCGCTTCGCCGCGCCACAGCCGGTACGGGGCTGGAGTGGGGTGCGGGACGCCGTCTCGTTCGGCCCGCCGCCTCCGCAGGCCGGGCACTTCGGCATGGACGCGCTGTCGCGCGAGACACCGGGCGACGAGTGGCTGACGGTCAACGTCTGGTCGCCCGGAGAGATCCCCGGTACGGGGCTGCCGGTGATGGTCTGGATCCAGGGCGGCGCCTACGTGTTCGGCACGTCGGGGCTCCCCGAGTACGACGGGGCCCGGCTCGCCCGGGACGGCGACGTCGTCGTGGTGACGTTCAACTACCGCGTCGGCATGGAGGGCTTCGGGCAGATCGAGGGGGCACCGCCCAACCGAGGACTGCTCGACCAGGTCGCCGCGCTGGCATGGGTGCGCGACAACATCGAGGCTTTCGGCGGCGACCCGGGGCGCGTCACCCTCTTCGGCCAGTCGGCGGGCGGAGGATCGATCGCCGCCCTGCTGGCCATGGACCGGGCTGCCGGGCTCTTCCGCCGGGCCATCGCGCAGAGCGTGCAGGGCACGTTCTTCTCGCCGGACCTCGCCGCGGACATCGGCGCGGCCTGCGCCGCCGAGCTGGGGCTCGGGCCCACGGTGGCCGAGTTGTCGGGCGTCCCTCCGCACGAGTTGTCCGCAGCGGCCGACGCGGTCGGCGCCGGGATGGAGCGGCGGGCTGGGCGCTGGGGGCGGCCCGCGCACCGGGCGATCCCCTTCTCGCCGGTCGTCGACGGCGACATCCTGCCCGCCACACCGTGGCAGGCCCTGTCCGCCGGCGCCTGCCGCGACGTCGACCTCCTCGTCGGCCACACCCGCGACGAACACCGCCTGTTCACCGCGATCACCGGCCTGCTCGGCGAGGTGAGCGAGGATCAGGCCGAGTCCGCGCTCCGCTTCCTGGCGCCGGAGCCGGACGGGGCGCGCCGGTATCGCGACGCCCACCCGGCGGCGGGTCCGGAGACGCTCTTCGAACTGGTCCATTCCGACTGGCTGTTCCGGATGCCCACGCTCCAGCTCGCCGAGGCGCGGGTGGCCGACGGTGGTCGCGTCCACGTCTACGAGCTGACCTGGGCCGCCCCGGGAATGGGCGGCGCGCTCGGCGCCTGCCACGGGCTGGACGTGCCTCTCGTGTTCGGCACTCTGGACCGCGGCCGGCCCGCCGTGCTCATCGGTGAACCGCCCTCCCCGGAGGCGGAGGCCCTGTCGGCCCGCATGCGCTCCGCGTGGACGTCGTTCGCCGCGCACGGCGACCCTGGCTGGCCCGCGTACGACAGCGAGCGGCGGCTCGTCCAGGTCTTCGACACCCGACCCGCCGTCACCGCCTACCCGGAGGAGGCGTCCCGTCTGATCTGGCGGGGCCACCCCTTCCCCGTGCTGCCGCTGATCGACGGGTGACCACGGCCGGGGACGGCCGGATCGGACGGTCCGGGGGACGGAGGCGCACGCGGTCGGCCCACGTGCCGTCCGAACCGGTGTACGCACACATCGCCTACGATCGGCCGCGTGTGCGCTGAGGTGATGGTCGCGGAGGACGACGAGAAGCAGGCGGAGCTGGTGCGCCGCTACCTCGAACGGGAGGGCCACGCGGTCACCGTCGTGGGCGACGGGCGGGCGGTGCTCGACCGGGTCCGGGTGTGCGAGCCCGACCTGCTGATCCTCGATGTCATGATGCCGCGCACCGACGGGCTCGACGTCCTACGGGTTCTGCGCGGCGAGGCGCGGGAGCTCCCGGTGCTGATGCTCACCGCCCGGTCCACCGAGGACGATCTGCTGCTCGGGCTCGACCTCGGAGCCGACGACTACATGACCAAGCCGTACAGCCCGCGCGAACTGATGGCGCGGGTGCGCACCTTGCTGCGTCGCACCGGCCGGGCGGGGGCGTCGGCCGCGGGCGGCGGGCGGGTTCTCTCGGTGGGCGCGCTGCGGGTCGACGCCGACCGGCACGAGGTGACCGTCGACGGGGCGCCCGTGGAGTGCACGCCCGGCGAGTTCCAGGTCATCGCCGCCATGGCCGCGGAACCGGACCGGGTCTTCACCCGGCCGCGCCTGCTCGAAAAGCTGCACGGCTACGACCGCTACGTCAGCGATCGCACCGTGGACATGCACATCATGAACCTGCGCAGGAAGATCGAGCCCGAGCCGCGCACCCCGGCCCGTCTGCTCACCGTCTTCGGAGTCGGCTACAAGCTGACCGACCCGGCGAAGGGCCCGCGGCGTGCGATGCCGTAGCCGTAGCCGTACGGCACGCTCGCGACTGCCCTTGCGCAAGAGCCTCCTCGGGCGCTTCCTCGGTGTCTTCGCGCTGGTCGCAGCCTGCTCGGTCGCCGCGACGACATGGCTCGCCGCCCAGACCACGTCGGGCGCCCTCGAACAGGAACAGGGCCAGGCCCTGGCGGACGACGCGCGCATCTACGACACCCTGCTCGGATACGCGGCCACCCACCCCGGATGGGACGGCGTGGACGGCACGGTCGAGGAGCTGGCCTCCCGGTTCGGGCGCCGTGTCGCCGTCACCACCCAGGCCCGCGAGCCCCTCGCCGACTCGGCGGGCGGCTCGGGACCGCGGCTGCCCAGCCGTCCGTCGGCGGTCGTCGATCCCTTGTCCTTGGACAGTGCGCTGTCCAAGGACAACGGGTCGAGCGCGACGGACCGGATCGACGCGCGGGCCGTCGGCCCCTTCCTCCTGCCGCCTCCGGAGCGGAACGAACTGCGGGACAAGGCGGACCGCGTCGTCGCCTGCCTGCGTCGCGGCGGCCGGAACGCCGAGGTGACGGAGGGGCCGTCAGGACGCCCGCGCGTCGAGCCGGGCGACACGCCCGCCGGCACCGAACGGGTCGCGAGGGACGACTGCTCCACCGACGAACTCGACGCCGCCACGCGGACGGAGGCCAAGGCCCTCGAAACCCTGACCAAGCTGACCAACGCCTGTCTGAGCCGCCAGGACCGTCCCGGCATCCGGCTCGACCCGGACCTGACCTGGCACAGCGGCCTGCTGCCCGGCCCCGTCGCGACCCCCACGCCCGTGCCCGCGCCGGCCGAGTTCGACAAGGCGGCCGACCAGGCCATCGGCTCGTGCGTGGACACCGCGCGGCGCGAGCAGCTGAGCTCGTACGTCGCCCAGCCGGCCCTGCTGTTCATCGGCGATCCCGACCGGGGCCGCGTGCCCGGGTTCGACCTGTCCGCGACGAGCACGGCCCGCATCGCCGGCGCGGCGGCGCTCGTCCTCGCCCTCACCATCGGCGTCTCGATCCTCACCGGACGGCGCCTCGTACGCCCGCTGCGGGCGCTCACCAGCGCCGCGCAGCGCATGAAGGAGGGCGCCGAGACCGCTCCCGTCGCGGTGCACGACGACAACGAGATCGGCAGACTTGCGGCCGCGTTCTACGAACTGGCCGAGCACCGGGCCCGTCTGGAGGCCCAGCGCAAGGCGATGGTCAGCGACGTCGCGCATGAACTGCGCACTCCGCTGAGCAACATCCGCGGCTGGCTGGAGGCCGCCCAGGACGGCATCGCCGACACCGACCCGGCGCTGATCGCCTCGCTCTTGGAGGAGGCCGTACAGCTTCAGCACATCGTCGACGACCTGCAGGACCTCGCGCAGGCGGACGCCGGCGCGCTGCGGCTGCACCCGGAGCCGGTCGACGTGGTGGACCTCCTCGGCCAGGTCGCCGCCGCCCACCAGAACGAGGCCGAGCGCGCGGGCGTGGCCCTGGCCCTCGCGACGTCCGGGCCCGCGCCCGCGCTGACCGCGGACCCGGTACGGCTGCGGCAGGCCGTCGGCAACCTGGTCTCGAACGCCGTCCGCCACACCCCGCGCGGCGGACGCGTCGAGCTGCGCGCCCGCGGGGAGGGCGTCGGCGGCGGACCGGTGTCCCATGTGGTCGTGGAGGTCGCCGACACGGGCAGCGGGATCGCCGCCGTCGATCTGCCCCATGTGTTCGACCGGTTCTGGCGGGCGGAGCGGTCCCGCAACCGGCGTACCGGAGGCAGCGGTCTGGGCCTCTCGATCGTGCGCAAACTCGCCGAGGCGCACGGTGGTTCGGCCACCGCCGTCTCGACCGAGGGGGTCGGCTCGACCTTCACGCTCCGCCTGCCGGTGGGCGTTCGCGAGGACGCGGGCGAGGCCGCGAAGCTCTGACGGCAGGCCCACAGGGAGCTGACAGCTTTCTGACACGTCTCCGTGAGCATGGCGATCACCGGAGCCCGGGCGACCAGGCAGGGGCGCCGGCCGTTTCCGTACCGAAGGAGAGCCACAGCCATGCCGTCTCACCGCCGTCCGTCCCGACGCAGTCTCAGCCTGCGCACCGCAGCCTTCACCACCGCCGTCATCGGCGGGGTGCTGCTGCCCTCGACCTCGGCGTTCGCGTCCGACGGTCCGTCCGCCGCGCCCTCGGACCCGGGCGTCCGCCCGGCGGCGGCCGCCGACACCACCCCCGACTCCGGCGGCCGGACGCCCGCCCCGGCACCGACCGCGTCGGAGCAGGGCAGCGGTGCGGAATCCGCCCGGCCGACCCCGGCCCCCGACCGGACCACGGGCGAGGTGGCGGCTCCGCGCGGCGGTGTCGCCGCCGGCGAGCGGGCATCCGCCCCGCCGACCCCCGCCCCCGACCGGACCACCGGCGAGGTGGCGGCCCCGCGCGGCGGTGTCGCCGCCGGCGAGCGGCCCGCCGTCGAGGGCGAGCACAGCGCCACCACCATCGCGGGGGCGGTCGCCGGCGCGGCGATCCTCGTGGGTGCGGGCACCGTGATGTCGCGCCGCCGAGGCGCCGTCCACCGCAACGACTGACCGATGCCTCGTGGTGCCGTCGGGCCACGGCGGCACCACGACTCCGCCACCGGGAGCCCCCATGACCCGCATCATCGGCCGCCGTCCCCGCGCCCGGCGGACGTACGCCCCGCCTCTTCTGCTGTGTGCCGTGCTGACCACGGCCGTCACCGCCTGCTCGGCCGGCGGCGCCGGCGGCGCCCTGAACCCCGGATCTCCCCCGGCCGCGACGGCGTCGCCCGCGCCCTCCGGGGCGCCGGACCGGGAGCGGGACGAGAACACCGGGACGGTCCCGACCCGCGTGTCGATACCGTCGCTCGGCATCGACAGCGACCTGATGGGGCTCGGCCTCAACCGGGACGGCACCGTCGAGGTACCGCCGGCGGAGAAGGGGATGACGGCCGGCTGGTACACCGGGAACCCCCGGCCGGGTGAGCCCGGCGCGGCGGTGATCATCGGCCACAACTCCACCCGCTTCGGCGAGGCCGTGTTCCACGACCTCGAGCGGATTCGCGAGGGCGCGACGGTCGATGTGCGCGACAGCGCCGGCGGCACCGTGCGCTTCACGGTCACCGGCACCGAGACCGTCGCGAAGAACGCCTTTCCCACGGAGCGGGTCTACGGGGTCACGAAGGGGCGGGTGTTGCGACTGATCACGTGCGACGGCGCGTTCGACGCGGCCGGCCACCCCGTGGACAACCTGATCGTCCACGCCGTCGCACGCTGATCGCGGTGCGGATCAGACGGCGGGCTGCTGCTGGGTGACGCAGTGGATGCCGCCGCCGCCCGTGCCCAGGCGGTCGATGTTCAACTGCTCGATGACACGGTCCGGGTACAGGCGGGCCAGGGTCGCCCTGGCCGCCTGGTCCGCACGGGTGTCGCCGAAGTGGGCGCTGATCACGGCGCCGTTGCAGAGGTAGTAGTTGGCGTAGGAGGCGAGGAAGTCCCGGCTGGTGGAGCGGATCTTGTTGTAGTCCGGGCCCTGCAGGCGCATGACGTCCATCGGGGCTCCGGTGGACGTCGTCGAGGCGGACAGGATGCTGAACTGCTGGCGCGCGTCGCGGGCGTAGGCGTCGTTGTCGGTGGAGAGGGGCATCTGGACGAGGGCCTCGCCGGGGGCGAGGAATCGGGACGTGGCGTCGACGTGGTCGTCGGTGATGTCCTGGCCCCGGACGCCGTCGAACCAGATGACCTTGGACGCGCCGTACGCCTCGCACATCGCCGTGGTCAGCTGCCGCTCCGACATCCCGGGGTTGCGGTTGCGGTTCACCAGACTGCTGCGGGTGGCCATCAGGGTGCCGGCGCCGTCCTGTTCGATGGCGCCGCCCTCGCCGACGAGGTCGGCGGAGGTGAACGGGACGCCCACGTGGGCGGCGATCCGTTCGGCCACGAGGGCGTCCTTGGCGTGGGCCTGCTTGTCTCCCCAGCCGTTGAAGTTGAGGCCCACGGCGTCCAGGCCGCCGGCGCCGTCGGTACGGAAGACGGGGCCGGTGTCGCGCATCCAGCAGTCGTCGACGGGGATGGAGCTGATGACGGTGACCGTCGAGCCGCACATCGAGCGGGCCCTGGCGGCGCTGCCGGAGTTGGCGCACATGACGACCGGTTCGTACCGTGCGGTCGTACGGGCGATCAGGGCGATGTCGGCCTGGACGCCGCTCAGCTTGTTGCCCCAGATCGCGGTGCTGTCGGGCCAGGCCATCCAGGTGCGGGTGTGGCGGACGTCCTCGACGGGGACCCGGAAGGTTCCGGCGGTGGCGCGGGCCCTGCCCTGGGTCGTCGTGGCGAGGGCG
Source organism: Streptomyces sp. NPDC047971 (assembly GCF_040653355.1). Taxonomy (NCBI): domain Bacteria; kingdom Bacillati; phylum Actinomycetota; class Actinomycetes; order Kitasatosporales; family Streptomycetaceae; genus Streptomyces; species Streptomyces sp. NPDC047971. The sequence continues at coordinate 226,133 of NZ_JBEZNW010000008.1, forward strand.
GCACCGGCGGCGGTCGCTCCGGCGGCGACGAGGAATCCTCGCCTGTTCAGGCCTCGTTTCATTTCTGCCTCCTGTGTGGGGGTGCCTGCGGGGACGACAGCTCCTGGCGGGCCGCCGCGATCCGGTCCGGGTTCCAGCCGGGGCGCGGGACGGAGTCCAGGAGGAGCCGGGTGTACGGGTGTTGCGGCGCGGCGAGCACCTGGTCGGTGGCGCCGGCCTCGACGACGCTGCCGTGGCGCATGACGAGGACCTCGTCCGTCACGCACCGGACCACGCCGAGGTCGTGGGTGATGAAGAGGTAGCCGATCGGGGTCTGTTCGCGGATGTCGGCCAGCAGGTTGAGGATCTGGGCCTGGACGGACACGTCGAGGGCGGCGACCGCCTCGTCCAGGACGAGGACGGCCGGTTCCACGGCGAGCGCGCGGGCGATGGCGACGCGCTGGCGCTGACCGCCCGAGAGGTGCCGGGGCAGGGCCTCGGCCGCGCGGGTGCCGAGGCCGACCTGGTCGAGGAGTTCGCGGACACGGGGCTCGGGGTCACGGTCGGGGAAGTGCAGCCGCAGCGTCTCGCGCAGGACCTGTTCGACGCTGGTCCTCGGGTCGAGGGACAGGTAGGGGTCCTGGAAGACCATCTGCACCTCGCGGGCCCTGGCCAGGCGCTGGGCCCGGCCGCGGACCCGGGCGGGCCGGGCCCGGCCCCGGATCCGTACCTCTCCTTCGTCGGCGCGCTCCAGACCGACGACGATGCGGGCCGTGGTGGTCTTGCCGGAGCCGGAGCCGCCGACGATGCCGAGCGAGCCGCCCTCTGGCAGGGTGAAGGACACGCCGTCCACGGCCCGGACGGGGCCGAAGGCGCGGCTGAGGCCGGTGACCTGGAGGAGGGGTTCGGCCCTCGGGGGTTCCGCCCTCGGGGGTTCCGCCCTCGGGGGTTCCGCCGGGGCGGGTGCGGAGTGGAGCTCAGGCATCGACGACGGCTCCCTTCTCGGCCGGCCGGTCGCTGTGGTGGCAGGCGGCGAGGTGTTCGGGCCGGCCGGGCACCGTCAGCGGTTCGGGGGCCGTCTCCCGGCAGATCCCGGTCGCGAGGGGGCAGCGGGCGGCGAAGGCGCATCCGGTCAGGGGGGTGCGCAGGTCGGGTGGTTGGCCGGGGATGGCGGAGAGTCTGCCGCCGGGGGTGGTGAGGCGGGGTGTGGAGGCCAGCAGGGCCGCGGTGTAGGGGTGTCGGGGGCGCTCGAAGAGGACGTCGGCGGGGCCGGTCTCGGCGATCCGTCCGGCGTACATGACGTACACGCGGTCGCTGATCGCCGCCGCCAGGTCGAGGTCGTGGGTGACGAACAGCAGCCCGGTGCGGAAGCTCGCGCGCAGGCGGGCGAGGAGGGCGATGACCTCGGCCTGGGTGGTGACGTCCAGCGCGGTGGTGGGTTCGTCGGCGAGCAGGAGGGCGGGATCGCCCATGAGCGCGGCGGCGATCACCACCCGTTGGAGCATGCCGCCGGAGACCTGGCTGGGGTACTTCCGCAGGGCGGTGGCGTCAAGGCCGACGGCCTCCAGGAGTTCCACGGCACGGTCCCTGGCGCCGGACTCGTCCAGGGTGCCGGCCGACCGGACGCCCTCGGTGAGGAAGTCGCCGATGCGGCGCAGGGGGTTGAGGGCGGCCCGGGGATCCTGGAAGATCATGGCGACGGTGCCGGCGCGCAGGGCGCGCAGCCGGTCCGCGTCCATGGTGAGCACGTCGCGGCCCTCGACCAGGACGGTGCCCTCGACGGTGGCGCCGGCGGGCAGCAGGCCCAGGGCGCCGCGGGACGTGAGGGACTTTCCGGAGCCGGACTCGCCGACGAGCGCCACGGTCTCGCCCGGGCCGACGGTGAGGTCCACGCCGTCGAGGACGGGGCGGGCGGTGCCGGGGAGGGTGAGCCGCAGGCCCTGGATGTCGAGCGTGGGGGCGGCGGAGGGCGGGGGCGTCGGGGACGCGGAGGCGGGCGGGGGCAGGGGTCTCATCGGTCTCTCCTGGCGACGCGGTCGGCCCAGCGCTCTCCGACCACGTTGAACGCGACGACGGTGAGCACGACGAGGACGCACGGCAGGATCGCGGAGAGCGGATAGCCGTGCTGGATGGCTGTCTGGCCGTCGAAGACCATGCGGCCCCAGTCGGGCGTGAGCGGTGGCACGCCGAGGCCGAGGAAGGACAGGCCGGCCAGGTCCATGAGGGCGTAGCCGAAGTTGATGGTGGACTGGGCGAGGACGACGGGGGCGATGTTGGGCAGGATGTGGCGCAGGCAGATCTGGAGCGCCGAGTGGCCCTGGACCCGGTAGGCGCTGACGTAGGGACGGGCTCGTTCGGCCAGGACGAGTGAGCGGGTGAGCCTGCTGACGTACGGCAGGTAGGCGACGCCGAGCGCGACGACGGGGGCGAGCAGGCCCTCTCCGTAGACGGAGACGACGAGGATCGCGAGGAGCATCCCGGGAAAGGCGAAGACGAGTTCGGTGGAGCGGGAGAGGACGGAGTCGAGCCAGCCGCCCCGCCAGGCGGCGGCGGTGCCGACGGCCACACCCACGAGGGTGGAGAGGGCGACGACGCCGAGCGGGCCGAGCAGCGAGGTGCGGGCGCCCAGGAGGAGCCGGGAGAGGGTGTCGCGGCCGGCGGCGTCGGCGCCGAGCGGATGGTCGGCGGAGGGTCCCGCGAGCGCGCCGCCGAGGTCGACGGCGTTGGGGTCGTGGGGCACCAGCCAGGGGGCGAGCAGGGCCGCGGCGACGACGAGTCCGACGAATGCCAGGCAGGCGAGGTGCAGCGGCGAGCGGCCGGAGGCCGCGCGGACCTTGGCGAGGCCCGGTCGCCGGGTGAGGACGGCGGTCATGCGGCGGCCCCTCTCGTGCCGAGGGCGATGCGGGGGTCGACCAGGGGCAGCAGGAGGTCGACGATCAGGTTCACGGCCATGAACAGGGCGACGATGATCAGGGAGACGGCCTGGACGGTCGGGAAGTCCTTGGTCGTGGTGGCGAGTTCGAGGAGCTGTCCGATGCCGCCGATGCTGAACGCCGTCTCGACGAGGATCGTGCAGACCAGCAGGGTGGAGACGATGAGGCCGCCCGTCGTGAGTACGGTCCCGAGCGAATTGCGCAGCACATGGCGGCGGATGACGAGGCGTTCGGGCACGCCCCGGCCGCGGGCCACGGTCACGTGTTCGCTGTCGAGGGCGTCGAGCATGGCGGCGCGGGTGACGCGGGCGAGCATCCCGATCAGATAGAGCGCGAGGGCGATCGCGGGCAGGGTCAGGTGCCACACCATGTCGAGGAACCCGTCGCCGGCTCCGCTGCTGGGGAACCAGCCGAGGTTGACGGCGAAGAGACCCTGGAGCAGCACGGCGGCGACGAAGGACGGCGTGCCGATCGCGAAGGCGGTGGTGAGGAGGACGGCCGAGTCGGTCGCGCCACCGCGTACGGCGGCGATCCGGCCGAGGAGGAGTCCGACGACGACCACCACGGCCAGCGCCATGGTGATCAGCAGCAAGGTGGTGGGCAGCCGGTCGGCCAGGAGCCGCGAGACGTCGGTGCGGTACGTGAGGGAGCGGCCGAAGTCGCCCTGGAGCATGTCGCCGAGCCAGCGCAGGTAGCGCACGGCGAAGGGGTCGTCGAGGTGGTAGCGGGCGTTGACGGCGGCGAGTGCCTCGGGGGAGGCCGAGCGGCCGGAGAGGAGGAAGCTCGCGGGGCTGCCGGGAGCCAGGTACATGGCGCCGAAGACGACGAACGAGGCGACGAGGAGGGTGGCCGCCATCTCGGCGACCCGCCGCGCGGCGAATCTCAGGAAGGCGACGGGGTTCACGGCGTGGCCCCCGAGCGCGGCTCCGTCGGCCCCGCGCTCCCCGGTCCGGCGGCGCCGACGTCCGCCGCCCACGGGTAGTACATGTACGCGATGGTCGTGGGGGCGCCGGTGATCCTCTTGTTGAGGAAGAGGGCGGTGGGCCACTCGGCGACCGGGATCCAGGGCAGCTGTTCGGCGGCGTGCCGTTGGAGTTCGCTCTCGACGCGGAGGCGCCGGTCCTTGTCGTAGGTGGTGGTGGCCTGCTCGATCAGTCCGTCGTACCGCTTGTCGCTGTACCCGGCGAAGTTGAGGTACGCGCCGGTCCTGAAGTTGGTGAGGAGGTCGAGCGGGTCGGTGATCGAGTCGTAGTAGGTGAGGGGGAACATGTCGATGCCCTCGCGGGCCTCGGGGTCGGTGAAGAGCGCGGTGAAGGCGTTCGGGGCGACCGACTTGAGGTTGATCCGCAGTCCGATCTCGCTTCCGGCGGCCTGGACCGCGGTGGCGAGCAGGGAGACGTCCTGGCCGATGGAACTGGTGGCGACGGTCAGTGACGTGCCGGTGGCCCCTGCCTCCTTGACGAGCGCCCTCGCCTTCTCGACGTCCCGGGAGGTGGGCGGCAGTCCGTCGAACGCCGCCTTGCGCACCTCGGGCGAGGCGCCCGCCCAGGCGGCCCGTGTGGTGAGCGAGCTGGTGGCGGTGCCGGCGCCGCCGAGGCCGGCCTTCACGAATCCGGAGCGGTCCAGGGCGAGGGAGAGCGCCCGGCGGACCCGCACGTCGCCGAGTGCGCCCTTCATGTTGGTGATGCCGAGGTTGACCGTGCTGAGGCCCTCGCCGAAGTAGAGGGTGCCGACGCCGCTGTCCTTGAGGCGCCCGTAGCTCTCGGTCGGGATGAGGTAGCCGCCGTCGACGTCGCCGCTGAGCATGGCGTTGGTCCGGGCGGACGGGTCGGTGAGGAAGCGGAAGACGGCCTTCCCGGCCTTGGCCGGGGTGCCCCAGTAGCCGTCGAAGCGGGTCAGTTCGAGCGACTGCCCCTTCTGCCAGGCGCCGAGGGCGAACGGGCCCGTGCAGGCGAGACCGCCGGAGGTGCCGTAGTCGGCGCCCGCCGCGGTGACACCGGCCCGGGAGGCGACGACACCGGCGGCGGTCGCCATGTACTGGGGGAACTGCGAGTCGGGCTTCTTCAGCGTGACGGTGACCTGGAGGGGGCCGGTCTTGCGTAGGGAGGCGACGTTCTGGAAGTTCTGCGCCCAGGCGGCGGCGTTCTTCGGGTCCGTCTGGCGTCCCAGGCTGAAGACGACGTCGTCGGCGGTCATCGTTCCGCCGTTGTGGAACCGCACCCCGCTCCGCAGGTCGTAGACCCAGGTGGTCGGGTTCGGGTTGGACGCCTTCCGGGCGAGCCCGGGTTCGAGCGTGAGCCCGGGCGTCCAGCGCATCAGGCTCTCGCAGACGTTGGAGAGGATGGTGTTCTGCGGGTAGTCGAAGGCCATCGTGTAGTCGAGCGTGGGCGGTTCCGCGTAGATCGCCCAGGTGAAGGAGTCGATGGCCCCCTGCGCCTTCGGGGTGCCGGCCGAGAGCGCGAACGAGGCACCGGTGCCGTCCGTCCCGCCGCGGGGCGGACCGGAGCAGGCTGCGAGGGCGGTGAGGGCGGCGACCGAGGTGAGGGCCGCGAGGACGGTCCTCACGGGTCGGCGTCTCGGGACGCGGGGCGGGGGCGGTGCGGTGCTCATCGTCGCGCTCTCTTTCGGTACGGCGAGGGGAGGGATCGCCTTCGGTACGGCGAGGGGAGGGATTGCCGAGGGTTCCCGTGGAGTCGGGCGCCGAGGGGTTCGGGGTTACGCGTCGGGCCGGGCGGCCGCCGGGATCTGCTGGGTGATGCAGTGGACACCGCCGCCGCCGTACGCGATCACCGGCGCCGGTACGCCGACGACCTTGCGGTCCGGGTAGGCCCCGGCGATCAGCTCCAGGGCGGCCATGTCCTGGGGGCCTCCGGCGACCGGGACGACGACACCGCCGTTGGCGACGTAGTAGTTCAGGTACGAGACCTCGACGCGGCCGCCGGCGACCTCGGTGAACACGGTCTGGGGGATGTCGACGATCTCCAGGGCGCGGCCGCGGGCGTCGGTGGTGGCCTCGAGGACGGCACGGTTGGCCCGCATCCGCGCGTAGTCCGGGTGCTCGGGGTCCTCGGGCAGGGAGACGACGACCTTCCCGGGGGCGGCGAAGGCGCAGACGCCGTCGACGTGACCGTCGGTCTCGGTGTCGAGCAGACCGCCGTACGGGAGCCAGATCACCTTCTCGACACCGAGCCGGGCCTTCAGCTCGGCCTCGATCTGTTCGCGGGTCAGTTCCGGGTTGCGGTTGGGGTGCAGCAGGCACTGCTCGGTGGTGATGAGGGTGCCCTCGCCGTCGACCGTGATCGCCCCGCCCTCCAGGATCATGTCGGAGGCGATGCGGTCGACGCCGAGGTGCTCCAGGAGCAGGGCGCTGATCCGGTCGTCGGAGTCGTACGGGTGGTGCTTGCGGCCCCAGGCGTTGAAGCGGAAGTCCACTCCGGCACGGCGTCCGTCGCCGTCCAGGACGAAGAGCGGGGCGGAGTCGCGGAACCAGGAGTCGTCGAGGGGCAGCTCCACCACGGAGACGGTGTCGCCGCAGTGGGCGCGGGCGTCGTCGCCGAAGCCGGGCGGGGCGACCATGGTGACGGGTTCGAAGCGCGCGACGGTACGGGCGACGTCCGCGTACTCCCGCTTCACGGCGTCGAGGACGCCGTCCCACAGATCCACGCGGGTGGGCCAGGCCATCAGACAGCCCTCGTGTGCGGACCACTCGGCGGGCATACGGAATGCGGTCATCAGGGGTCTCTTTTCGGTCGTTGGAGGAAAGGGTGGCTCTAACTGAATTTTCAGTCAAGACCTGGGGCGAGAGAAGCCGACGGGAGGGGCCAGGGGGAGACGTTCGGCACCACGGACGCCCGAGGGGGCATCCATGGAGACACCTCCGCCGGTAGGGGCGTCACGAGACCGCTCCGGCCGTCGCCCCGGAGGACCCGATGCGGAGGTGGAGCGGCGGGGCGATGGGCACACTGTGGCACTGACTGAAAATTCAGTCAAGAGATGAAGCATGGGTGAACAATCGGCCGGTCACCGGGGGAGAACCGGCCGCTCGGTCCCCTTCCACCGGGTCACGACGCCTCGGCGGACGCCCGCCGGAGACCGTGGATCGCCCGGCGGAGACCGTGCAGCCGTGGGTCCGGAGGCCGCGCCTCGGGTCCTACGGCTGCCGCAGGCCGGTCAGCTCCACCTCGACGGCCTCCCGCATGAGGGCGCGCGCGTGGTCGATCGCGAGGCCACCGCTCAGCCAGCGCATGCTGAGACCTTCGAGCAGGGCGGTCAGCCGCTCCGCGGCGGAGGCGAGCCTGGCCGCCGGCGTCATGGGCCGGACCTGCCCCAGGAGCGCGGCCACCTCCTGCACCCACACCAGGGTCGCGCGGGCGAGGTCCTCGCGCAGGACGGGGTCGAAGACGGCGCTCGCCCGCAGCTCGCCCCACGCCGTGCTGTTCTCCCGGACCTCGGGAGTGTCCTGGAGCTCCAGGAGCAGCACCTGGTCGAGCTCCTCGCGGGGGCTCAAGGGCTCCTCGTCCGGACCCTGTGCGGTGGTGTACCGCTCGGCGCGGTCGTTGATGAACTCCAGCGTGTGGCGCAGGATTCCGGTGCGGTCCTTGAAGTGGTAATAGATCAGGCCGGTGGACACCCCGGCCTCTTCGGCCAGTTCTTCCACACGGAGCCCGCGGACCCCGCGCCGGGCGATCACCCGGGCGGCCGCTTCCAGGATCTGAGTACTGCGAGACGCCATGTCACGAACCCTATCCGGACGGCAGGAGGGCGTGACCGCCGCGGTCGCACGGCGGTACCCGCCCGGCGGCGCGGCCCCCTCCCCGTACCCGCTCGGCCACTCAGCCGCTCCTGCGGTACTGGCTCAGCACGACGGTGACCGGACCGTCGCCGGAGGACGCGTCGATCAGCCGCGCCACGACGAGCCGGGTGCCGTCGGCGCTGCGCACACAGAACGGCCGTTCGTCGGCCAGGTCGTCGAACGGCAGGCTCGCGACCGGTTCCGTGTCCAGCCCCCGCTCGCAGTCGGCGGGGCCGAGTCCGTAGCCGGACGCGACGAAGGCGTCGGCGTTCCCCGGCACCGCGAAGCCGCCCTTGGCACGGGCCAGGTACCAGTCGGCGGTCTCGGCGGGCGTCACCTTTCCGGCGGCCAGGTCGAATTCGTAGCCGTCGTCGGGGGCGGTCAGCTCGACGTCCGCGTAGCCCGGCGTGTACGCGACGTCCGCGCCGGCCTCTTCGGGGCCGGTCAGGTAGTACACGGCGCCGGCGGCCGCCACGAGCGCCGCGCCGACGGCCGCCGCCGCCACCGCCGTACGACCGCGCCCGCTCCGGCTCCGCCGGCGCTCAGGTCGGCCGGGCGCCCGGCCGTGGGTGCCGTCGTCCGTCGCCGTCGGCCCCGGCACCGGCCGTGCGGCGGCGCGGGTGGGCCGGTCGTGCGGGGACGTTCCGTCGAGCAGGGTGGGCACCGGGGCCGAGGGGCCCTGCGCCCGCCGTGCGATCTCCCGTCCGGCCGCCCCGGGCAGCCATCCCTCGCCGAACTCCGGTGAGGGACCCACGGCCGGGTGCGCGCGCACGGCGTCGATCAGCATGCCCGGGCCGGGCCGTTCGCCCGGCGACTTGGCCAGGCACCTCCCGAGCAGCTCGCGCAGCTCCGCCGGTACGCGGGAGAGGTCGGCCGGCTCGTGGACCACGCGGTACAGCGCGGCCGACTCGGGCCCCGGCCCGAACGGCAGGGAGCCACCGGCCGCGTAGGCGGCGAGCGCGCCGAGTGCGAAGACGTCGGTGGCCGGCGTCACCGCCTGCCCGAGCGCCTGCTCGGGCGCCATGTAGGCGGCGGTGCCGATCCGCAGGCCGGTGCCGGTGAGTCCGGTGGCGTCGGCGGCGCGCGCGATGCCGAAGTCGATGACGCGGGGGCCGTCCTCGGCGACGAGGACGTTGGCGGGCTTGAGGTCCCGGTGGACCACGCCCGCCCCATGGATGGCCTGAAGGGCCTCCGCGATCCCGGCGACGAGGAGCAGCACCGTGCGCGCGGGGAGCGGGCCGTGGCGCTCGACCAGCTGCTGCAGCGACGGGCCGGGCACATAGGCGGTGGCGAGCCAGGGGACGGCGGCGTCGACGCCCGCGTCGACCACCTGCGCGGTGAACAGTCCGTGGATCCGGCGGGCGCTCGCGACCTCCTGGGCGAACCTCCGCCGGAACTCGGGGTCGGCGGCGAACTCCTCCCGGACCGCCTTCACGGCGACGGGCCGTCCGGCCGGGGTGTGGGCGAGATAGACGACACCCATCCCTCCGGAGCCGAGCCGGGCGTGGATCCGGTAGCCGCCGATCTCGCGGGGGTCGTCGAGCGAGAGCGGAGGGTGGAGCGGCTGTACCCCGGGAGGCTGGGTGGAGGACATGGGCGGCTCTTTCGGCGGTACGGGGAGGCAGCGCCGGACTGCGGTGCGGAACGGCGGCACGGGGTGCGCGGTGTGCCCCGCCCACGATCGTGCCTTTGACTAAAGTTTCAGTCAACATGGCCCGTCTCCGGTCGGGCCGCCGAGGAGAGGGGACAGAGGGTGAACGAGCGAAGAAGGGCGATCCTGGAGGCCGCGGCCCGGGTGATCGCACGCCGAGGGGTGCGCGGGCTCAGGGTGGAGGAGCTGGCCGCCGAGGCCCGGGTGTCCAAGGCCCTCGTCTACTACCACTTCGGCGACCGCGCCGGTCTGCTGCGCCACACGCTGCGGTTCATCGGGGAGCGCGCGGACCGGTACACCCGCGGTCGCCCACCCGGGAGAGGCGAACCCGAGGACTCCCTGCGGGAGCTGGAGCGCCGGCTGCTGCTCGAACTGCAGGACGTCCCCGGAGTCCGCGAGAACAGCACGGCCTGGGGCGAGCTGCGCGCCAGCGCGGTCTTCGAGCCGGAGCTGCGCGAGGAGCTGCGGCAGGCGGGCGGCGAGTGGGTGCGCGAGATCGCGGACCTGCTCGGCCGGGTCGACCCGTCGGCTCCCGACGCGGCCCTGGTGTCCGCGGCGGAGCGGCTCGTCGTCCTCCTGGAGGGGCTGAGCACCCGGTGGCTCATCGGTGTACTGCCGACCGGGCACGCCCGCGAGCTGATGCGGGGAGCCGTCACCGCGGAGGTCGAGGGGCTGGGGCGGGGCGTGGGGCTGCCGGAGCGGTGCCCCGTGGGACGGGTCCGCTGAGTGGGTGCGGAGGCGCCGCACCCTGGGCATCCGTTTGACTGAAAATCCAGTCAGTGACACAGTGAGGTGCACGGCCACCCCCACTCACGCTCCGAGCAGCCGTCCCTTCCGGCCTCCGGACGCGTGAAGCCCAGGCCCGCGACTCCCGCCGCCGCGCGCGTCACCGCGATCCGCCCGCCGCCGCCGGTTAACCTCGCCAGCCCACGATCGGAGCACACCGTGTCCTACCTTCCCCCCTCCCGCCGGACGGCCCTGCGCACCCTCGCCGTGATCGGCGGCGCCCTCGGCTTCGGCGCCGCCGGCTGCGGCCCCGAGGCGCCCGTGCAGGGCGGCACGACGACCGCACCCGGCCGGACGCCGGCCGCCGGTGCCGAGCGCCGCTTCGGCGCCGAGTGGGAGAGCCACACGCGCACGTTCATGTCGTGGCCGGCCCTCGCCGAGGGGGTCTGGGAGGACGACCTGCCCTACGTACGGGAGGACATCGCCCGCATCGCCCGCGCGATCGGGGAGTACGAGGCGGTCGTCATGATGGCCCGCCCCGAGCAGGTGTCGGCGGCCCAGCGGGCCTGCGGTTCGCAGGTCGAGGTCATCCCGCTCCCGGTCGACGACCTGTGGGCCCGCGACACCGTCCCCGTCTTCGTGGAGGACGACGGCAAGGTCGTCGGAGTCGACTTCAACTTCAACGGCTGGGGCGACAAGCAGGAGCACACCAACGACGCCGAGGTCGGCCGCAAGCTCCTCGCCCGGTACGGCATCCCGCGCGAGGAGGCACCGCTCGTCGCCGAGGGCGGCTCCTTCGAGACCGACGGCGAGGGCACCCTCCTCATCACCGAGAGCTCGATCGTCAACGACAACCGCAATCGCGGGAAGAGCAGGGACCAGATCGAGGACGAGCTGATCGAGACGCTCGGCGTGGAGAAGGTGGTGTGGCTGGCGGGAGTCCGCGGCGAGGACATCACCGACGCGCACGTGGACAGCCTCGTACGGTTCACCGCTCCCGGCGTGGTCCTGCTGGACCAGGCGTTCCCCGGCACTCCCCCGGACTCCTGGTCGCGCTCGGCCGACCAGGCCCGCGCCGTGCTGAGCAGGGCGACCGACGCACGCGGCCGACGCTTCGAGATCATCGACCTGCCGCAGCCCGACCTCGACAGGATCACGGGCGAGGGCGACGACTTCGTGTCGACGTACGCCAACTTCTACGTCGCCAACGATTCGGTCTTCATGCCCAAGTTCGGGGACCGGAAGGCGGACGACCGGGCCAGGGCGATCCTCCGGGAGCACTTCCCGAAGCGGGACGTCGTCATGGTCCAGATCGACACGATCGCCTCGGGCGGCGGCGGCATCCACTGCTCGACCCACGACCAGCCGGGCAAGCCCGCCGCGTGACCATGCCGTGCTCCCAGCGGAGCTGACGGAACAAAAAACGCGAGAGGGGAACACCCACCTCTCGCCATGTTCAAGATATAGCGCATGGGGGGCCTTGCCGCAAGGCCCCCTTCGTGCCGCAAAATCGCTGGCCTAAGCCTGCCGCCGCGGACACGGGAGACCCACCTCTTGCATGCGCTGAACCCTCTGACCACCAGTGCCTTCGACCTTCCGGACCGACTTTCCCCCAAGGCCGACCCGTCGCTGATCGCCGGTGACGAGCGGCACTTCGCGGCCATCGCCGAGAGCCTCGCGGAGTCGATCGCCGAGCTGTCCGACCGCCTCGACGCGGCGCGCAGGGCGCCGGGGGGCGCCGGCCGGGAGGCGATGGAACGGGACGCGGAGATCCACCGGCTGACCGGTCGGCTGCGCGCCCTGCGCCGCTTCGGTCTCGACCTGTGCCTCGGCCACATCGTCGGCGCGGACGGCGGCGAGACCGTGTACATCGGACGGCTGGGCCTCACCGACAGCTCCGGGCGGCGGCTGCTGCTCGACTGGCGCTCCCCCGCCGCCGAGCCGTTCTTCGCCGCGACCCACGCCGATCCGATGGGGCTGGCGAGCCGTCGCAGGTACCGCTGGACCCGCGGAAGGATCAGCGACTACTGGGACGAGGTGTTCACCTCCGACGGGCTCGAAGGTCGCGCCGCCCTCGACGACCAGTCCGCCTTCATCGCCGGCCTGGGCGTGAACCGCTCGCCCCGGATGCGTGACGTGCTCGCCACCATCCAGTCCGACCAGGACGCCATCGTCCGGGCGAGTTCGCGCGGTGCGCTGGTGGTCGACGGCGGTCCCGGCACGGGCAAGACGGTCGTGGCGCTGCACCGCACCGCGTACCTCCTCTACTCCGACCCCCGGCTCGGGCACCGCCGCGGCGGGGTGCTGTTCGTCGGTCCGCACCGGCCCTATCTCTCCTACGTCTCCGACGTCCTCCCCAGCCTCGGGGAGGAGGGCGTCCAGACCTGCACGCTGCGGGACCTCGTCGAGGAGGGGGCCGGGGCGGGGAGCGAGACCGACCCGGACGTGGCGCGTCTGAAGTCGTCCGCGGACATGGTGAGGGCGATCGAGAAGGCGGTCGCGTTCTACGAGGAGCCGCCCGCCCGGGGCATGACGGTCACGACCTCCTGGTCCGACCTCTGGCTGAGCGCCGACGAGTGGGCCGAGGCGTTCGCGGCGCCGGGACCCGGTACGCCGCACAACGAGGCGCGCGACCAGATCTGGGACGAGCTGGTCGCGATCCTGAGGGACAAGTTCGACGGCGACGTACCGCCCGAGGCGTTCCGGAAGTCGCTGCTCCAGGACAGGGAGCTGGTCGACACCCTCAACGGCGCGTGGCCGCTGCTCGAAGCGGCCGACCTGGTCGGGGACCTGTGGTCCGTACCCGCCTACCTGCGGATGTGCGCGCCCTGGCTCAGCCGCGACGAAGTCCGCCTGCTGCAGCGCAAGGACGCGCCGCAGGACTGGACCGTGTCCGACCTGCCGCTCCTGGACGCGGCCCGGCAGCGGCTCGGCGACCCGGAGGCGTCACGGCGCAAGCGCCGGCACGAAGCCGCTGCCGCCGCCGAACGCGAGCGCATGGCGGGTGTCATCGACGACATCGTCGCGGCGGACGCCGACGGCGAGGGTGCCGTGACGATGCTGCGCGGGCGGGACCTGCAGGACAGCCTGGTCGACGAGACCGCGCTGCCCGGGGCGCAGCGGGACCTGCTCGCCGGCCCGTTCGCGCACATCGTGGTGGACGAGGCGCAGGAACTGACCGACGCGGAGTGGCAGATGCTGCTGCTGCGCTGCCCGTCCCGCAGCTTCACGATCGTCGGGGACCGCGCCCAGACCAGGCACGGCTTCACGGAGTCGTGGCGGGAGCGGCTCGAACGCGTCGGGCTCGACCGCGTCGAGATGGCGTCGCTGAGCGTCAACTACCGTACGCCGACAGAGGTGATGGCGGAGGCCGAGCCGGTGATCCGGGCCGCGCTCCCGGACGCCAACGTCCCGAGTTCGATCCGCAGCAGCGGCATCCCCGTCGTCCACGGTTCCGTGGCGGAGCGGGACGCGGTCCTCGAAGGCTGGCTCGCCGCGCATGACGACGGAGTGGCCTGCGTCATCGGCGACCCGACGTTCGAGGCGACGTCCCGGGTCCAGTCGCTGACTCCGGCGCTGTCGAAGGGGCTCGAGTTCGACCTGGTCGTCCTCGTCGACCCGCAGGATTTCGGTACGGGCGTGGAGGGAGCGGTCGACCGGTACGTCGCCATGACGCGCGCGACGCAGCGGCTCGTCGTCCTCACGAGCTCCTGACGCCCGCCTGAGGCGCGCCGCCCGGGGCCGGGTCCGTCGATCGACTCAGGTCGATGACGGACCCGGCCCCGGGCGGCGTCCGTGTCAGCCGTTCCTGGAGAGGAGCCGCCCGGCCGGCTCGGCGAGGCTGCCGTCGGTGTTGATGCACTCGCCGCGCAGCCAGGTCGACCTGACCACGCCGTGCAGGGTCTTGCCCGCGTAGGCGGTGACGCGGTTGCGGTGCTGGAGTTCGGCCGGGTCGACGGTGAAGGTCGCGTCCGGGTCGATGACGGCGAAGTCGGCGTCCCGGCCGGCCTCGATCGCGCCCTTCCGCTCCAGTCCGGCGAGACGAGCCGGCCCCGCGGACATCCAGCGGACGACGTCCTCCAGACTGTGGCCACGGCGGCGAGCCTCCGTCCAGATCGCCGGCAGACCGAGCTGAAGCGAGGAGATGCCGCCCCAGGCGGAGGCGAAGTCGGGGGTCTTCAGATCGGCCGTGGAGGGCGAGTGGTCGGAGACGACGCAGTCGATCGTCCCGTCCGCCAACCCCGCCCAGAGCGCGTCCTGGTTGGAAGCCTCCCGAATCGGCGGACAGCACTTGAACTCCGTCGCCCCGTCCGGGACCTCCTCGGCGGTGAGCGTGAGGAAGTGCGGACACGACTCGACCGTGATGTTGACGCCCTCGGCCCTGGCGGCGGCGATCAACGGCAGCGCGTCCGACGAGGACAGATGCAGGACGTGCACACGCGCGTTGAGGCGCCGCGCCTGATTGATCAGGTTCTCGATCGCCGTGTTCTCGGCGTCACGGGGCCGGGACGCGAGGAAGTCGGCATACTTCCCGCCCGCCTTCTGCGGCGCCGCCGCCAGATGATGCGGATCCTCGGCGTGCACGATCATCAGCCCGTCGAAGCCGGCGATCTCGGCGAGCGAGGTCGCCAGCTGCTCCTGGTCGAGCTGCGGGAACTCGTCGACGCCCGACGGCGACAGGAAGCACTTGAAGCCGAAGACACCGGCGTCGAACAGCGGCCGCAGGTCCTTGACGTTGTCCGGCAGCGCACCGCCCCAGAAACCGACATCGATGTGCGCCTTGGTGCGGGCGACGTCCTGCTTGATCCGGAGGTGCTCCACCGTCGTCGTCGGCGGAAGCGAGTTGAGCGGCATGTCGAGCAGGGTGGTGATGCCACCGGCCGCGGCCGCCCGCGTCGCCGTCCAGAAGCCCTCCCACTCGGTGCGGCCGGGGTCGTTCACATGCACGTGGGTGTCGACGAGCCCGGGCAGGACGACGTCGTCACCGACATCCTCCAGCCGAGCGCCCTCCGGGACCTCGGCGTCGTACGGCAGCACGGCGGCGATGACCCCGCCGGAGACGGCGATCGACGCGGGCCCCGTCCCCTCGGGGGTGATGACGCGGGTGGAACGCAATACGAGCTCTACGTCGGGCAACGGATGCCCCTCCTCTTCCACGGGTTCTGCCTGTCTTCGTGCCGCCCTCGCAGGGCGCGGCGGTATCAGCTCGCCCGCGGGGGCCAGTTGACGATCCGCTTGGGGCGCGGCGCCGCGTAGGTCCGCACCTTCGAGGTGGTCAGGCCGAGGCGTACCAGCGACTCGGCGATGACCACCGCGGCGCTCACGCCGTCGACGACGGGGACCCCGGTGCGTGCGACGACGCGTTCGGAGAGACCGGCCATGCCTCCGCATCCCAGGCAGATCACTTCGGCCCGGTCGTCCTCGACCGCCCGGGCGGCCTGTTCGACGATGGCGTCCACCGCCGCGCTCTCGTCCCGTTCCAGGTCGAGCACGGCGAGCCCGCTGGCACGCACGGAGGCGCAGCGGGCGCTCAGGCCGGCGGCGTGGAGTCGCTCCTCGATCAAGGGGACCGTCCGGTCGAGGGTGGTGACGACGGAGTAGCTGCGGCCGAGGAACTGGGCGGTGCTGGCGGCGGCCTCGGTGATGTCGACGACGGGGACGTCGAGGAGTTCCTGCAGCCCTTCCCTGCCGTGCTCGCCGTAGCCGGCCTGGATCACGGCGTCGAACGGCCGCGGATAGGCGCGTACGGCTTCCATCACGGCGATGGCGGCCAGATAGCTCTCGTAATTGCCCTCGACGGACTCCGCTCCGAAGGCGGGGGTCAGCGGGACGATCTCGGTGCCGGGTGAGGCCGCGGCGGCGGCCTGCTTGCCGATGGCGTCGGTGATCGACTGCGTGGTGTTGACGTTGACGACGAGGATGCGCATGGTTCGGCCTTCCGCTGGGTGGTTCATTCGGCGGCGACGGCGAGGGACTCGCCGTCCACGTCCCGGATCTGCGTGGTGCGGTCCGCGATGACCGCGTACAGCACGGCGCCGAGGAGGGCGCCCACGAACCAGGAGAATCCGGCCACGGCGTGGAAGAGGGGCACCAGGGCGACGACGACGGCGACGGCGGCGCTGGGGACGAAGGCCGCGACGGCCCTGGGGTTGAAGCCGCGGCGGTAGTGGTACTCGCCTCGCGGGTCCTCGGTGTACAGGTCGGGCACGTTGACCCGGGACTTCCGCAGCAGCCAGTAGTCGGCCATGATCACGCCGAAGAGGGGGCCGAGCAGTGCTCCGAGCCCGCCGAGGAAGTAGTTCACGACGATCGGGCTGTCGTAGAGGTTCCAGGGCAGGATCACCAGGCCGATGACCGCGCTGACCACGCCGGCGCGGCGGAAGTTCAGCCGTCGCGGGAAGAGGTCGATGAGGGCGTAGATCGGCGCGACGAAGTTGGCCAGCAGGTTCACCGCGACCGTCAGGGCGATGAGGGCGAGCGAGGCCGTCGCCAGGAGCGCCATGTCGGGGATGGTGCGGACGATGTCCGTCGGGCTGGTGATGACGTGTCCGTCGAGCTTGAACTGGGCCCCGCTGAGGACCACCACGATGACGGCGAAGAACAGCATGTTCAGCGGGATGCCGATCACGTTTCCGCGGACGATCGCGCCCCGGCTCTTGGCGGATCGGGTGAAGTCGCAGAAGTTCAGGACGAACGTCCCGTAGATCACCACCCACAACGCGGCGGCCTGGAGGATCTGCAGCCACATCTCCCCGCCGATGAGCGGTTCGTCGATGGACAGCGAGAGGGAGGCGTCGGCGCGCACGAACATCCAGACCGCGAGGGCGCACATGGTGATCAGGGTGGTGGGCGCCGCGAAGGCCATGTACCGGCGGATCATCTGCATCCCGTAGCTCACGATGACGAGCTGGAGGACCCACAGGGCGAGGAAGGTGATCCAGTCGAGCGTCGACTGGCCGAGGATCGCGTTCGTGTCCAGCGCGCTCAGTCCGGGGAACATGGCGAGGAGCAGTGCACTGAGGACGGCCGACGCGAGGTACGTCTGGATGCCGAACCAGGCGATGGCGACGATGCCGCGGACGGCGGCCGGGATCTTCGCCCCCTTGATGCCGAACGCGATGCGGCTCATGACGGGGAAGGGGACGCCCGTCTTGTGGCCCATGAACCCGGAGAGCGTCAGCAGCAGGAAGAGCAGGACCGAGGCGAGCGCGAAGGCCGCCAGGATGCCCCAGACGTTCAGCCCGAGGGCGAAGAGGCCGATGGCGAAGGCGTAGTTGCCGAGGCTGTGCACGTCGTTGGCCCAGAGCGTGAAGACGTTGTAGGCGCCCCAGCGGCGCCCCTCCCTCTTCGTGGGGGCCAGGTCGTAGGTGTACAGCACGGAACTGGCGGCTCCGTGCGCCGTCTCGGGCGGCCGGGCATCCACAGCGGTCATCGAACGGCCCTCACGTCTTCGCTTGGGGTCGCGACGAGGCCCAGGGGGACGCGCTTCGGGGGAAGGAAGCGCAGGCGGGGCCCGGCGACCGGTGGAGGTCTTGGAGCGGAGGCTTTAGACGTTTCCACAAAGTGGAAGTTGTTTTCCGCGCCTCAGAACGTAGTTTTCGCCAAAGGTCACCGTCAAGACCTTCCGGGCTTCAACTTCCTCGCCCGGTGATACGCCCCGGGACACCCCGACTTGCCCCGAAACGCGCCCGCCCCCGCCACCGATGACGCGGTGGCGGGGGCGGGAGGGAGGGTCGGCGAGGGCCGGACCCTAGGACAGCGCGAACGAGAGGTACGGGGAGAGGGCGCGGAGGAACTCGGGGGCGTCGAAGACCGCTCCGGCGGAGGCGACACCGACCGTCCGGGTCCGGCCGGCGAGGACGCGGTGGACCGCTTCCACCGCGAGCGGGGCACTGACGGCGTAGATGTCCTGGCCGCCGGCCACCGCGCGGCGCTCCTCGCCGCCGGAGCGCACGAGCACGTCGACGAGGAAGGTCTGGTCGGAGCGGCCGTGCTCGTCGACGGCGGTCGGCGCCGGGGTGTCCGGGGCCGACAGGTCCCGGGCCGCCTCCACCGTCATATGGGTGCGCACCTCGGGGATGGCCAGGTGACTGGGGACCGTGACGACGTCGGCCATGGTGAACTCCCCGATGACGGACCGGACCCCCATCGGCTCGGGGAAGGTCCACTTCCCGGCCGGCGGAGCGTCGTCGCGGTACTCCAGGCGTCCGCCGCGGTACACGACCCGTCGACCGTCCCTGCGCTCCCGGGACACGGCGCCGGCGGTGCGGGTCCCGGCGGTGGGGTGCCAGCCGCTGAGCCCGTACGCCACGTGGGCCTCGTCGGCCGTCGTCCAGTCGCCCATCGCCGCGGTGACCAGCAGGTCGCCGAGGCCGCCGAAGAAGGCCATCGCGGGGATCACGACCGTACCGGCGGCGGCCGCGCGCTCCGCGAAGTGCGCGAAGGTGTCGAGATTGGCCTCGATCTCGGCGGCCACGTCCACGTACGGGATCCCGGCGCGCAAGGCCGCCTCGATCAGCGGGGCGGCGGTCGCGGCGAAGGGTCCGGCGCAGTTGATCACCGCGTCCGCGCCGTGGAGGGCACGGTCGAGTGCGGAGGGGTCGTCGACCGAGGCGGGCCGGACGTCGGCTCCCGGCCAGGAGGCCGCCAGGTCGTGCAGCTTGGCCGCGTCGCGACCGGACAGGACCGGGACGAACCCCCGGCGCGCCAACTCCGCCACCACGAACCGTCCGGTGTGCCCGTAGGCGCCGAACACCGTCACCGTGTGACCCGACGTCATCTCGTTCTCCCCGCGCTCGATCCTTCGACTGCGAACAGTCTCGCCACGGGTTCCGTACGGCACGAGTGTCCGGAACGACACGCCCCGTACAATTACGGACATGGGTACCGTCGCGCTGGCCGTCACCGAAGGGATGCTGCACTTCGAACTCTCCGTGGCCTACGAGGTGTTCGGCGCCGACCTGTCCCATGTCGCCGACCCCTGGTACAGCGTCGAGATCTGCGGGCCCGGGCCCGTGCGGTTCGGCGGGTTCCGGATGGAGCCCGACCGCGGGCTCGACCGGCTCCCCCACGCGGACATGGTCATCGTGCCCGGGTGGGCCGATGTCGACGTGGCCCCGCCCGCCGAGCTGGTCGACGCCGTGCGGACGGCGCACGAACGGGGCTCGCGGGTGGCCTCCCTGTGCACGGGCGCGTTCGTGCTGGCCGCCGCCGGCCTGCTGGACGGCCGCCGGGCGACCACGCATTGGGCCCACACCGACGTCCTGGCCTCGCGCTACCCCCTGGTCCAGGTGGATCCGGACGTGCTGTACGTGGACAACGGCAGCGTGCTGACCTCCGCGGGCAAGGCCGCCGCGATGGACCTGTGCCTGCACCTGGTCCGCCTCGACCACGGGTCGGCGGTCGCGAACACGGTCGCGCGCCGCCTGGTCGTGCCTCCTCACCGGGCGGGCGGCCAGGCCCAGTTCGTCACCGCGCCGGTGCCCGCACGGGACGACCACCCCCTCGCCGAGCTCTTCCCCTGGGCGACCGAACGGCTCGACCAGGCCCTGACCGTGGAGGACCTGGCACGCCGGGCGAACATGAGCTCGCGCAACCTGGGCCGCCACTTCAGATCGGCGACCGGCACCACTCCGCTCCAATGGCTCCTGACCCAGCGGATCAGGCGCGCCCAGGAACTGCTGGAGACGACGGGCGACAGCGTCGACGCGATCGCGGAGGCGACGGGCATGGGCACGGCCACGACCCTGCGCCGCCATTTCAACCGGACGATCGGCGTCCCGCCGGACACGTACCGCCGTACCTTCCGCAGCACACGCGGCCGTTGACGCCCTAGGCTGCGTCCATGCCGAGCCCGCAGCCGTCCCAGCTGTCGATCGTCGACGAAGTGAGCGCCCTGCCGTTCCCTGAGCGGAACGGCCGGCTCGACATCGGCGACGGCGGGTGGAGCGGGCCCGGACATCACGTGGCCGTGCTGCGGCGGAGTCAGGACTTCTGGGACGACCGGAGCGAGGAGACCGTCGAGGCTGCGGAGCGGGAGCTCGAAGCCGACCTCGCCGCGCTGACCGACGTCCTGGCCGGACGCTGGGGCAGCCCCGCTACGGTCGATCTGTGGCCGTACCTCGGTGTCGACGACCCGGACCCCGGACGCATCGTCCCCGAGCCGCTGGGCTACCTGAGCAACGTGGCCGGCGCGATGCGCCTGTGGCGCCTGCCCCGCGCCGACCGGTGGCTGTCGCTGGCCATCGGCCAGGCCGACCCGGAGTTCCCGCTCGAACTGATCGTCGCGGTCGGTGAGGCGTCCTCGCTCCCCCGGTGACGCGCTCCGCCCCGCCGCGAAGCCACTCTCTCCCCGGGCCCACGGGCCCGTCCTCGCCGTTCCCGGACGCGCTCCGCGCGCGGCATACCCCGCTCACGTACCCGAGCCACTGGCATCATGGCACTGAGTGTGTTTTGCTGAGGGTACTCAGTGCCACACGCCTTAGGGGAGCTCACCATCATGGGCAAGGACTTCGACCTGTATCGCCCGTCCGAGGAGCACGACATGCTCCGGGAGACGGTCCGCGCGCTGGCGGAGGCGAAGATCACGCCGTTCGCCGCCGCGGT